>JBLHPD010000239.1:0-6881 GCA_047624165.1 Clostridium sp.
CTCTATTCCCATTTAAACATTTATTTAACAGTGGATTTTTTCATGTATTCTGCAAATCTGCTTTTTATAAATCCTTCAATTTCATCGAAACTATGTTTTTTACTTCTTACACAATTATGAGCTATATCGCTACAAATATAGCATTTTCTCATATCTAAGCCGAAATCCTCTCGACTTATACTTTTGCCTTTTTCATCATATACATCTAAGTCTACACATCTTCCTAAAATGTGATTCTCTTCTATACTCAGTGTCATTGATTTAATATCTCTTGCGTCTTTATTTATGGACATAATTACAATGGGTCCTTCTGCCGCTCTATTCATTATTTTATAATGAATAGAAGAAGAAAACATTTCACAAATTGCTTGCTCTATAATCGCAATTATTCCTTGCGAAATATAATTATCTTTGTTTGCACCTGGATAGTTAACCCTAATAACCAGTATTGGCATTTTATATTGTTCCAATAGTTTTTCTTGTTGTTCAATTCTTCTTTCTCTTTCTATCAATATATCTTTTAATGTATACATATCATATTAATGTGGAGAATCACTAAGCTTGATTTTCCCCATTATCTCCTTTCCTACCTTAGTGTTTAAAAATTCCCAGGTCGACCCAGGAACTATATGCTCAATATCTGCTATTCGCCCTTCTACGATTAATTTTCTAACCTTTGAAGCGCTGATAATATCCCCCATTAATTCCTTTCTTTTTACCTCTACAACTTCTACTCCATAGGTAGGCAGAATTTCCTTTAATGCATCATTATAAACATTTGTAACATCGCAATATGGCTCTTCTCCTATAAATCTTTTAGTTATATTTAGGGTTTCACAAAAATATCTTCCGAAAATAGACGCATCGAGTGTTGTATATGCTTTTAATATTTCATCTTTTTTTCTTAAGAAATATGTTGGGAACGTAGCCTCTGAAATGATGTATTCTCCACCTTTAATCACCCGTACATTATGCAAATGAGAAACACCCTCTTTAACCATGGAATATCTATACCTAAATGAGAATGAAGATTTATCTTCTTCAACTATGAATACCAGCACCTCTTTATTTTTCCCTGCTGCCTCTTCTATCAAATACTTATGCCCTAAAGTGAAGGGATTACAATTCATAACTATTGCTACCTTCTCAGTAAATGCATCTAAATCGTATTCCTTTCGCATAGCCTTTAAATATTTTTTTATGTTATATATTCCGCCCTCAAGCAGAGCCACATTCTCTATTTTATGTATAAGTTCGTAACCAAGAGACGTGAATATGTTTATGTTTTCTATCTTAGTAAATATAAAACTATGATAAACACCTTCCTCAAAAAGCTTATCCGATACTGCTCCCATAAGTGTTGAGGATACACCCTCGCCTCTTAAATCATCCGAAACAGCAAAACATTTAAACACGTTTTTCGACTTAGAACAAGTGGCTTTAATCTCCTCATTTTGCCTGATAACTATAGTATAATCTACGTTATCATCAAGTTTTAGCGCAAAGGTTTGTAAAAACTCTCTTACTTCTTTTACCTCTTCTTTATCCTTTAGATTAATCCTCTCCACGTTGAATCCATACATACAAATCCTCCTTATCACATAACTTTCTCTACAATCACATCATATTCCTTATTATTTATTTTTATTTTATAATTTTTAGCATTAATTGTGGTTAGTTTTAACTTTTCCACATATTCTCTTATCGTATCGAAGCTTTTCACATATTCCTTGTATATTTTATGAGCTTCTCTAATGTCTATTGATTTAAACCTTATACTGTCACCAGCCTTTAACTGGCCCACTATGTTTATATCAGAGGTTATTACTGTAGCAATTTTTGTGTATCCCCCAGTAGTTTGCCTATCCGCCATCATAATTATAGGAGCTCCATGTCCTGGAACCTGCACCGAACCCATGGTTATTCCATCAGATATAATGTCTGCGCCAGTTTTATGGGAAATTTTAGAACCTGATAGACGATACCCCATTCTATCAAATTCATTTGTCACTTCATAGAGGGTATTGAAAAATGTATTTATCCCGTCCTCTGTAAAATAATCATCCTGAGGACCCATTACCACTCTTAAAATATTATCCTTATTATACACTGGTATAAATTCAGTTGGAAGCTTTACGATATTATTATAATTATTCTCTCCTAAACTTCCAATCTTTATCTCATCGCCAGCCTTCAGCATCCTTCCGTCGAAACCTCCGACTTTACCCTTCACATAGGTAGACTTGCTACCCATAACTTCTGGCACGTCTATGCCCCTAGCTATTGCTATGTAACCCCTGCACCCACTTTTTGCAGCTCCAAAGGAAAGTACATCACCGCCAGACACCTTAACCCCAGACCACATATCTACAGCCTTATTATTTATCATGGGTCCAAGATTGGCCCCTGTAACTGCAATTAGTGCATCACCGTCAAATTTTATTTCTAGTCCGAAAAGCGTAGCTTCTAAACATGCCTCACTATCCGTGTTGCCTACAAGAATATTTGCCACTTTTAGAGAGAATTGATCCATTGCACCGGAAACAGACATGCCTGATTTTTGATAATTATACCTACCGACATCCTGAATGGTGGTATACATACCCGGCTTTAATATTTTCATTATTGTCATATACTCACCTTCCCTGTTATAGTTACTTTGTATTTTCCTTCTCTCTCCAAAGCCTCAATTTTTTTATATTCCTTTTCATCTATTTGTACAAATTTTATATAATCACCAGCATTTAATAGTACAGGATCTTTCCTGTATGGATCATACAATTTAACGGGAGTCCTGCCAATTAATTGCCAACCTCCAGGGCTTTCTATAGGATATATGCCTGTCTGATTACCAGCGATCCCTACGCTTCCAACTGGTATTTTAGTTCTTGGAGTTTGAAGCCTTGGCGCAGCTATTTTATCGTTCATACCCCCAAGATAAGGAAACCCAGGTGTAAATCCGATCATATAAATCAAATACTCCATCGATGTATGAATTCTTATCACTTCGCTCTGTGATATTTTATTGTGTTCTGCCACAAACTCAATATCAAGGCCATACTCCCCGCCATAAAGTGTTGGTATTTCTATAACTCTAGCACTCGGCAGTTTCATTTCATCCATTTTTGACTGGATAGATTTAATTTTAACTATAAGCTCATCTAACTCTATTACCATAGGCTCATAAATTACCATCAGCGACCTATATGTTGGAATAGTCTCAATTATTCCTATAATACCCTCTCTCTCCATTGCAATCGTAAGACTTCTAATTTTTGAGTTGACCTGTTCTTCAATAACATCTCCAAATTCAATAACTAATGCTCTATCTCCAGCTGTTAAATACTTAATTTTTTCATACATATTGTATATCCACTCCCTAACTCCATAATGCAACTATTCCTGTCAATGACTGATACCCTGCAATAACTGCTAATATTACAATAATATAACCCAAATACATGAGCCACTTTGAATGCTTATAGTCCCCTATAATTTTTTCCTTAGTAGACGCAATAAGTATTATTCCAAGTGCAACTGGAAGAATCAACCCATTCAATGAACCCGCTAGCACAAGTAACTTTACAGGCTTACCTACTGTAAGAAATATAAGTGTTGATAAAGCAATAAAACCTATTATGAATTTTGACGTATGTTTGTCAAAAATCGGTGCAAGTGTTTTTAAAAATGATACAGATGTATAAGCCGCTCCAACTACTGAAGATATGGCAGCTGCCCATAGTACAACTCCAAAGAACTTATACCCCAGATTACCTGCTCCAAGTCTGAATGCCTCAGCTGGAGGATTTACTGTTCCAAGTGGTTTACCTATATTCACAACAACACCAAGAATTGCTGCGAAAAGAAGTATTCTCATCAATGATGCTATCATTATAGCAGTTACTGAACTTTTGGTTATTGAACCCAAATTTTCCTTCCCAGTAATACCAGCATCTATTAGTCTGTGTCCTCCTGCAAATGTTATATATCCACCTACTGTTCCACCAACAAGAGTAAGCAAAGGAAGGAAGTCAAACTTAGTTGGCATAATTGACCTTGCAATCATTTCTCCAACTGGCGGATGAGTTTTAAATGCAACAAATGCCACAAGAATAATCATCATAACACCCAGCACTTTTGTAAAAGTATCCATTGCTTTCCCAAATTCTTTAGACGTAAATAATATAACAGCTATAACGGCACTAATGACAGCCCCTATCTTAGGGTCTAAACCGAATAATACATTAAGACCAAGACCAGCACCTGCAATATTTCCTATATTAAATGCAAGCCCCCCAAGACATATTAGTGCTGCTATAAAAATTCCAAGACCAGGAAGCATCTTGTTTGCAATATCCTGCCCTCTAAGTCCTGATACACCAATAACTCTCCATATATTGAGCTGAGCTATGATGTCTATAATAATAGTAATAAGTATAATAAATCCCAGGTTAGCTCCATACTTTTCTGTAAATACCGCAGTTTGAGTCAAAAATCCTGGTCCTATAGCAGATGTAGCCATAATGAATGCTGCTCCAAGCAGTACGCCCCAATTACTTTTCTTTTTTATGCCTTGTTTGTCTGAGTTCAAATTAGTATTCATAAAATTACCCCCCTTGTATAATAATAAAACTATTAAAATAATTCTCCATCTTCATTGCTTCTAATATAACTAGAACTTGATTTTTCTTTACTTGTTCTCCCACTTTTATAGAAATATTTAAAATATTCCCTTAAAGTATAATCATTTTTTCATTATAATTATTCTTATATATCTATTTATTGTTAGTATGTAGCTAAATCATCATCCTTTATATCGGAAATAAACATACATCCGGGAGCATGAGTTATTACAAGCTCTGGTTTAACATTCATTATTACTGCTTGAGGTGTAACACCACACGCCCAGAATACAGGTACTTCACCCTCTTTAATAGTTACAGAATCTCCAAAATCTGGTTTTGATATATCTTTTATGCCTATTTTTTCGGGATCTCCTATATGAATGGGTGCCCCATGAACTTTAGGAAACCTTGAGGTAATGGCTACCGCTTTTTCAACCAGTTCTTTTGATATTGGTCTCATACTGACAACAGTCGGTCCATTAAAAATTCCTGCTGGATTACATTCTATATTTGTTATATACATAGGAACATTACGGTTCTCTTCAATATGACGTATACCAATTCCTCCGTCTGACAGAGCCTTTTCAAATGTAAAGCTACAACCAAGAAGAAAAGTGACTAAATCCTCCGACCACAAATTTAAGATATTATTCACTTCTTCCACCAATATCCCATCCCTATAAACACGATATTTCGATATGTCTGTACGGATATCTGCTGTAGGAGCAATTAGATTAGGTGTGAATTTCCCAGGTTCACAGATATCTAAGATAGGACATGGTTTAGGATTCCGTTGGCAGAATATAAGAAAATCCATAGCATATTTTGCTGGAAGTATTACCAGATTAGCCTGAGTATACCCATAGGCCATCCCTGGTGTAGGACCTGTCCATTTTTCGAGTCTTATTTCATTCCTTGCTTGTTCTCCATTACTAATAACCAACATTAACATCTCCTTAAATTAATTTCTTCTACCAAAACCTTATATTTTTTATCCTCCTGGCTGCTTTTTACACCACCCTTATGTAACCTCACACTTTTGATTATTGAACAATTTAACTTTACCACATATTCTCTTATCACATCTAAGTTTTTCATATATTCCTTGTATATTTTGTGAGCTTCTCCAATGTCTATTGATTTAAACCTTATACTGTCCCCAGCTTATGAGAAATTTTAGAACCTGCTAAAAGATATCCCACCAGTGACTGATATCCTGCTATAATCGCTAATATTACAATAATACACCCCGTATACATAATCCACTTTGAATACTTATAGTGCCTATAATATTTTTTATTAGCACCCGAAATAATGATTATTCCAAGTGCAATTGGAATAATCCAATTTATTAATTTATTAATTTATTAATTTATTAAGTGGTTTTATTCCAACTCCGGCTCTCATTAGCTCTTCTTTTATAAGTCTTACAAATTCAACTGCCTCTGGATTATCTCCATGAACACATATAGAATCCACCTTTATGTCCATATCTTCACCGCTTATTGCTGTTACTTTTCCCTCTGTTACCATTCTTATCACCCTTGAAATAGCTATATTCTTATCGTGTATCATTGAACCAGGTAGACTTCTTGCAACAAGTGTTCCATCAGAATTATATGCCCTGTCCGCAAAAACTTCATTTGCAGCTTTTAGTCCTTTATCTTTTGCTGCATTAACCATTTCACTCCCCGCAAGTCCTAGTACTATCAAATCCCTGTCCACTTCCCATATACCCTCTATTATTGCCCTCGCTATTTTACCATCTTTAGCTGCCATATTATACATTGCTCCATGAGGTTTTACATGCTGCATTTTTCCTCCTACGGCTTTTACAAAACCACATAATGCTCCAAGCTGGTATATCGTGTATTGCTTCGCCTCATCTGGAGATACTATCATATTTCTTCTTCCAAACCCCATAATGTCAAAAAATCCAGGGTGTGCACCAATACCTACATTATTTTTATAGGCCGCTTCTACAGTCTTCCTCATGACAATAGGGTCACCTGCATGCCATCCACATGCAACATTAGCTGATGATACATATTTCAGCACATCTTCATCAAGTCCGATTTTGTATGCACCAAAACTTTCACCTACATCACTGTTTAAATCAACAAATTTTTTCATATTATTTCCCCCTTTTGCTTTATGAGCTCTCACGGAAACTCTTTAGAGCCCGTGATTACTCATTTTTAATATCATTAATTTTTATTAATTCCCCCATTTTTTTTGCATAAAACGCTTGACAAG
>JBLHPD010000240.1:0-6815 GCA_047624165.1 Clostridium sp.
AAACTTATTATTAACTGTTGTATTTGCATACGCTGGAACTATAATATTAAATCCATGTTCAAATCCACATTTTATAGTAGCATCAATACAATAATCTGTTTGAAGCCCTACAATAATTATATCTTTTTCACCTATACCTATTAAATATTCTAATAAACCAGTCCCGTTAAAAGCACTATTAACCTTTTTATCAAATACTTTTTCTTCATTGATTGGTTGAAATTTTTCATATATTTCAAACCCATCAGTTCCTTTTGTTAATTCACTTCCTATACCGTCATCATGACGTACATATATCACTTCAATATTATTTGCCCTAGCCTCATGTAATATTTCTTTAACATTAGATACAAATATAGCAAATTTATATAATTTTTCATTTGTTATTAACTTTTGTGTATCAACGACTAATAAAACCATTTTTGTCTCCCCTTCAAATTTATTATTTGTTAAGTTATTTTACATCTTTCGTATGTCCCATTGAATTATAATTCCGACTAATAATATATATTTAATCATACCATATTTACAATTTATATAAGATGGCTAATAGCCTCAAAGTGAAAGTAACTCAATAACATTTGTATTACTTTTAGAATACTAATATACATTTCGTCGCAAGTAACCCTATATAATTAAATATGGGGTTACTTGCGGCGAAATACATAAGTATTGAGTATTAATAGTTTTAAATATTTTTCTCATAACAATAGAAAGGAAGGTCTCTCCAAGGAAAATATAACTGTCCCACTTTTTTATAACAAAAATTCTCATATAATTTTAGTGCTGTTTCATTTCCACTATAAGCATCTAATCTAATACATGAATAGTTATTTTTAGTAGCGACACCTTCAATAAACTTTAACATTTTTTTTGCAATACCCTTTCCCTGAAATTCCGGATGAACAGACAATCTATGAATAACTAATACCTTTATTCCATCAGTAACCCAATTTATTTGACTATATTCTGGAGATTGTTCTTCATTTATTACAACATATGCTATATACTTGCCATTATCCTTTAAAACGTAACAATGCTCACTCTTAATATCATTTTCAATTATATCCGAATTTGGATAAAATTTATTCCACTGATATATGCTTTGACTCTCCATATGTTTTATACAGGTAGAAATTATATCAAGAATGCCTGATAGGTCTTGTTTCTTCCCCTTAATAATATCCATCTCTTTTTTCCCCTTTAAGAAAATTTTAAAATATTTTGAAATTCTTTTACAACCCATGGTTCTGACCAATGTTCAATAAACCGACCACCGTGCCATGTGTCATAATCTACACCATGTAAAGCATGTGAATAATATTCTATCATTTTTAAAAGCATTTCTTTCATATGACCATCTACACATGTTATTCCAGACCAGAGTTCACCCCGTATAACTTTTTTTGTGGTCCATATAACATGAAACCAGAATTCACTGATAAGATTCTGAAATTCACTTTCTGACGGTAGGAAAAATGGTTTATCCGATTTTGCTACGCGACATATAATATCTGTGAAATTAGTCTTATCCAGAAGTATTTTGTATGGTCTTTAAACTATCTGGGATAATTCATCAATTCTATTGATATCATCTGCCTGTAAAAAAATAAAATCTTCATCCATAGCATTCTCAAAAAAAACACGTCTTTCCATGCCTCCAGAAACAGTCTTTTCAACAAATGATATGTAGAATCTTCCAAGGAAGTTAATCCATTCATCTGAATTAATAAAGAAATCAATATCAGATACAAATAATATAACATCGATATCTGAATATTCATCAGCGCAATTACTTTGACTTGACTGTGAGCCAATGAGAACTTCTGCTTTAATGAGTTCGGATGTTTCTCCGTATTTAATTAGATTATTTATTATATCTCCATATCTGCTGTTCATACACATATTACCCCTTTCATTAATCATGTTTCAATTAAAAGTTTTAATACTGTCACCTGATATTTACGAGAAAAATAATGTACTCCGACTACACTTGAATTTGATTAAAAATAATAATTGAGGTACAGATAAGCCTGTACTATTTTACTTAAAAAGTACATTTATTAGACAAAATTATTATTAACAATAGTTAATATTCCAGCACAATGAGATATTTGTACATACTCACAGAAATATTCATCATTTAAGTTGTTTTTAATTTCTTCTACCGTAAAATAGAATTCATCATTATCCCAATACTCATTGTATTTAGATTTACATTTTTCTAGTTGATTTCTTGTTTCGAAAGAAACATCCCCTAAAAGTATCATTCCTGTTTTATTTAGCAAAGGGAAAAGTAGCTTTATAAAATTGATTTTTTCTTTGTCTGTCAAGTGATGAATTGCATATGTGCTAATTATAAAGTCGAAATGATGATTTTTAATTTGATCTGGTAAACCCTTTGAAAAATCATGATTTATCAATGTTGCTTGTGGCATTTTCTGCTTCGCGATATCTATCATATTACTTGAGAAATCAATTCCAGTAATACTATATCCATTATTATATAGTTGAGTTGTTAAAATTCCAGTTCCAAACCCAATATCTAAAATATTTGCACCATCTTTTTCTCTTACTTGGTTATAAACATAATTTAACACATCTTTATAACCTGCAAATGGGTACTCATTATTTTTCTCGCTAAAATTTACGCTATTATCATAGCCATTAGCCCATAAATCAAATCCTGTACTATTTAACATAATTTTCACCTCCCTAAACAGTTAAAAAAATCCTTATTACCCTATTAATTTATGAGCAATTACTTATTCTTTATTTAGTTTCGCTATAATTTGCTAGTGACATTGGATAATCAGATGCAATAAACATATATAAACTCATAAAACAACTACTTTAAAATAGTTAATAATCTGGCTTCATTAAATAAATCTTATGGCAATAACAATAAGATTATGCTCATAATGTTGATCTTTACATTTCTTTACTGAAAGCCCAAAATCCACATTTAGTCGGATGATCGATGATAAACGCATTTTTATGTTTCAGAAGCATAACTGCAATTGTTGTGTCTCCACCTGCCGCGATGATATTAAAAATGCTCAGAATGAGCAAAAATATGCTGTTTGTTATAAAAGAGACAACAAATATTCCAAGCCCAAGTACTATGAAAGGCATAAGACCTCCAAGTATGTACTGCCCAAAACTGAGCGATTCCATGCAGCAGCAATAAGGCGTGAGTTTTTTCCACATAACTCCAAGATGAATGCTTTTCCATCCATTTTTACAGTATAGACTCCATGTCAGACCATGCAGCAATTCATGTACAGAAATACTTACAAGCATAAAGGTATAAAAAAGCAGCAGCCCCAATATTGAGAATTTAATTTCGCCCCCGTTCTTTGTATAGAAAAATAACACGCAGCATAGCGCAGCTACTGGGCCCGCAGTAACAAAAGCCATTACATTTGCCTTTACGATTGAAATTGTACATTGCTCAGCACAGTAGCCTTGGCTTTCAAGTTTTTCTCTGATTAGGTTAAAATTTTCGGTACGTTTATTGTCATTCATTTAATTTTCTCCTTTCTAAAAGGATATAATAAGATTATATAGCTATCATCTATTCTAACTCTAATATCATCCAAGAATTAACTAGATAAATTTTGTTTTAGTACCATCATATATTTTACAAAACAAAGTTAGGATTAATACTTCTATTTTTGTCCTATTTACTCGTGTGTAATGTCACATAACGTTTCGCTCCGCCGCACGAATGGTAGTGTTTTGTTATGTTACGCTTTACCTAGTGGACTTTTATTAATTTGCATTTTATTAAATATACCTCATCATTCTTTTTTATGTCATCTTCAATTAATTTTCTTCCCTGATCTATTCGAATACCAAACGAACTATTTTCACCATTTCCAGATGCTAAGAGCAGCATCTCATTACTTTGTGAAACCTTTATTTCTTTTAAATTAGTTATTGCACCTTTAAACTTGAAACTTTCTTTTTTATATCCGCTTATTAAAACAGAATTTTTATTATTATCTCTGATTAATGTACATTGTAAGGAATTAGAATATTCCTTTAAGCTTAAAACAATATATCCAATGGAACTTTTATTTGCTGTTACAAACGCTTGAGGTTGTTCTAGAATTTCTAGCTTATTAATAAGTTGTCCATTTTGATAATGCTCTGACCAGCATTCAAATTGGTAAGTTGACCTAGGTTCTAAGTTAAAAATCTTAAAAATATAACTATAATCTATTCCTTCAGATTTTTGCAAAAGTTCCTCCCTACTTGTATATTTGAGTTGCTCGATTCTAATTACATTTTGCTTATTATACTCATATCCAACACTAAGCATAATAAATATAATTATAATAAAAATTACTGACTTTTTTTTCATTGCATCACTTCCTTTTAAGTTAATACTTTTATAGAATTTTACCTCCCATAAAATACCTTTTATATTATTAGACGATTGAAATACTAAAAAAGTTTCAATGTATCATAATTTTTGAATTCATTACTCGCTTACAGCAACTCACTAAAGTACAATTGCTAACAATATAAGAAAGATCATCATCCATTTGCTCATATTGATTCTCGCCAATATCTACGCCTTGTCCACAACGAAAATCTCTTGTGGTAAGAAAATTCACAAAAAGTAGCCCTTCTTGCTTTAATACTCTTTTCATTTCATTTATAGATTTTGAAAGGTCTCCTTTTGTCATATGAAATACTGAATTATATGAATAAACAAAACTAAATGACTTGTTCTCAAATTTTAACTTTCTCATATCTCCTTGTTCAATATCTAAATTCTGACTTTTTTTATCTGCATATTTATTAGCTTTTTCTAATTGTGTAGTATTAAATTCTATTCCATTCGTTAAGTATCCATGTTGTGAAAATAAGCTTAGTGGTAGACAATCTCCTCCTGCACCACAGTCTAATACTGTGTTATTCAGAGTTGTTTCATTGCATAACATGATAGCGGTATTTGTTTGAATATTTCATTCATCTTAGCATCCCCTCTTTTTCAAAAACAAAGTATTTTATATTAAGCTTTATAAGCTCAGACTTTTGTTTATACTCTTTTTCGATAGTTCTAACTTCCTCATTCTTACTATTGCATCACAATATATGAAAGTTGTGAATTATAAGTGGGCTTCTATAATAGAATTAATCTTCACTTTAAGCAAATCAATATTAAATGCAGAATTATCAATTTTATACTTAATTAATTTAAGTGAATCATAAACATCATATTCAAGTCTACTTCTTGCTTCAAGGACTTGTATAACTCCGTCTAACTCTTTTAAATTATTAGATAACCCATACCCTTGGTTTGTATAATAGTCTTTAAATCCTTCAAACCACTCTTTCGGTCTTTCACATACAACTCTATTAAAGGATGCTCTAATATCTTCTTGTTCTACAAATAATAAGATAGGTTCTAATGGTACAATTTTTTCAGCTAAACTATTGATATAACTCATAGTAACGTCTTTAGGAGAATTATTTCTAACCATGCTTACTGTTACTGGATTTTGAATAAAACAACATTCAAAGATAACAACTTTATCTTCATTAATATAAGTATTAACAAAGTCATCCCATCTATCCAATATTAATTTTGTATGTAAATCTATAGGCAATTCATATATATCATTTTTAGTTATATCCTTAAATAAGTCATCTTGAAATGACATTTGATTTTCTTCAATAGCTTTTTTAAATGGAATTAGGTATCCATTATAATATTTAACTTTTATTTTACCCAGTACTTCGCTACTTTTATAATGAGATTGTTGCAATATATTAAATTCCTCATTATTAAAATAAGCTACTCCATCATAGTCTGCTGGATGATTATAATTACCTTCACAATAAAATTCTGTGTTGATACCTTTATCTTTAAGAATGTCATATACAATTTGAGCTGTTGTGGATTTTCCTGACCCTGGTAAACCTTCTACAATAATCAATTTAGTTGCCATGTTTTATCCCCTCTCATTTACTACATACTATTTTACAGGTGCGCACTATCACTTTTTTAGTGACGGAACATAAACTTTCGATATAATATTCTTTCTGCTAACGTTTTTCCATTCCCGACGTCCCCCCCAGCCTTACAGGAGTTGTTCAAGTACTAGATAGCTATTATCTTGTGAACAACTGCGTCTCGGTTAATGTTGGAGGATGTGCGTAGCTAAAGGGCATGGATTGTTATCTAATGTTTTAAATCTTTTGCTAATCTAATATGTTTTCTTTTGATAGACGAAAAATATAATCGGCGCTTAGAACTATTCCTATCAAAATAGCAACGCTGTATCCCCTATTTTCTTTTGCGGAGAGCATCGATATATCAACAGTCCTAATAATATTGACACCACGGGTATTTAACTCAGAAATTAACTCGTTTACCATATCCGACACCCCCTATTATCTTTAAGTTGCAAACAATTTTTAATTACCACATTTTAGCAATTACAGTTCATTCATTTCTATTCATGAACTTGCTTAGATTTAAAATACCAGATAACGTTTCTTGTTGTCGACATTTCTAAACCTTATCGCAACGCACTTGGTGAAGGAATGTGCCTTGGCAGTGGTGACCATTCCCCAAAATATGCGCACGATCTATATCTAAACGAACACTAATATTTTATACAGTATACTATAAACAATGCGATTACATCAGTAAAATTAGCTAAACAATGGTAAGCGATGGAACAAACACCGTAATGTAAATTAACCTCCCTTTTGATATACTTTGATAAAGTAGTCGATGGGAGGTTTTATTTTGAGATCCACAGCTAAAGATCAGCTTCTCTGGGAGCAAAGAA
>JBLHPD010000241.1:0-6779 GCA_047624165.1 Clostridium sp.
ATCAAGTGGCATGGTTTGGAACTTTAGAGATATTACTGGAAAAATGCAAATAGACAAACTTCAGAAGGAAGTTAAGAGAAAAGAAAACTTATTGGAGGAGGCAAAGGAATATGAAAATATAAAGGACCAATTTTTTGCCACTATTTCTCATGAGTTAAAAACACCTTTAAATATAATATTAGGTGTTGTTCAATTAGTAGATAAAACTTTCTGTCAGCAAAAAAAATGTGCTGATCATGAAAAACTAATGAAGTATATGAATATGTCTAAGCAAAATTGCTTTAGACTGTTAAAATTAATAAATAATTTAATTGATATTACTAAATTTGATTCAGGGTTTATGCATATGGAACTTAAAAATCATAATATTGTGAGTGTGATAGAAAATATTACTCTATCTATAGCAGAATACATAGAAAGTAAGGGGATTCAACTTATATTTGATACAGAAATGGAAGAAAAAATAGTTTTCTGTGATACAGAGAAACTTGAAAGAGTTATGTTAAACTTACTTTCTAACGCTATAAAATTCACAGAATATGGTGGAACTATAATGGTGAATATATATGATAAAGAGGGAAGCATATTGATTTCGGTAAAAGATACAGGCATAGGAATACCAACAGATATGAAGGAGAAAATATTTGATAGATTTACTCAAGTGGATTCTACTTTAAGGAGAGAGGCAGAGGGGAGCGGAATTGGTCTTTCGCTTGTAAAAGCAATTGTAGAACTACATAATGGGAAAATTAATTTGAAAAGCAATTTGGGGGTAGGAAGCGAGTTTATTATTGAATTACCTGTATTAAAAGTAGACGTAGAATCTGATGTACAAGACGAAGTAGCAACATCTATTAATAGCAATGTAGAAAGGATAAGTATAGAGTTTTCTGATATATATTCGTAAAATTATAGCATGGTCTTGTAAAGAAGATTACAAATCAAATAAACTTTTATAGAATAGAAAAACATTGTATATACATTCATAATATGTTAAAATAAGTATAGAATAGTGAAAATAATTACTATTTAGAAGAATCTAATCTGATAAACAACATATCCTCTTTTTAGGAAATTATTGTTAATCAAATTTAGATATCAGTTTTTAAATAAAAGGAGGAATATTTAAAATGGAAGACAAAAATTTAATTTGCAAAGATTGTGGAAAAGAATTCGTATTCACAGAAGGTGAACAAGCTTTCTACAAAGAAAAAGGATTCGAAAATGAACCACAAAGATGTGCTGATTGCAGAAGAGCAAGAAAACAACAAAATAATAACTCATCTTACGGAAGATAGTTAAATAAGTACTGTATACCCTATGAGACACAAGTCTTATAGGGTTTTTTTAGTTTTATTTATTATGTGATAATTTAGAACGTTTAGTAAATTTATTATTATTTGCATCTATTTTTACACCGTTTTCAATACCTATATCGCTACCACTTTGAGGAAACATTTTTCTGAGTTCAGCATTAGTTTTTTTATCTGTTTTCATGTGACTTTTATTATTGTTCATAATCAGTCCTCCTTTTACGTTGCTTTATAAGGTATCTTTAAAAAATAACTAATCAAGTTTTTTAAAAGATTCCTATTACTAATATAACCCTAATACCATAAAAATATATGCATGAATAATTTACAACAAATGTTAAATATTTTACTACCTTTATAATTATAAAAAGAGTAATTATGCAAATACTCTGCTTTGGTGAAATATTGGAGCATGTGTATAGTTAAAATTAACATAGAATAAATAAAAGTGGATATTTTAGATAAAATAAGAGAAACTATAATATAGAAATATAGAGATATGAGCTTAAGTACCAATTTATAATTTTAAAAGTTTTAGTTATGAGAAAAGGACGTGGTGATTGCAATGGAGAATGGAGATCTAAATGGAAATATAGAACTAATTAGGAATGGGCTCGGCGTTCAAAGTCCTATGGTGGTAAAGCATTTTTATATTGGGGTGGATCAGCCTCTAGAAGCTGCTATTATCTATGTCAATGGAATTACAAACAAGGATATTATTGATAGAGATATATTAAATCCTCTGATGATTCATATACAGGAAAATTTAAATGGGAAGGCTAATATAGGAGATTATCTTTGTAAAAGATACATTTCGATGAGCAATACATTGATAGAATCTGATTTAGATGTAATGATTAATTATCTTAAGAGAGGGAAAACTGCTGTACTAATAAATGGGGCTTCAGAAATAATAATAGCCGACACTACAGGGGGGCAACAAAGGGCTATTATGGAGCCTATGAATGAAACTGCATCAAAAGGTCCAAGAGATGGTTTCGTAGAGAATTTAGAAGTGAATATTAGTCTAATACGAAGAAAAGTAAAAGATAATAACCTCACCATTGAGACATTAAATGTAGGTAGTAGAATGCAGAGTGATCTGGCAATGGTTTATTTAAATGGTGTAGCCGATAAACAAGTAGTTGAAGAATTAAGAAAGAGATTAGAATCTATTAATGTAGATGGTGTACTTTCAGCGGGAGCGCTTGACCAACTTATTGAATCCTATACATATACAATTTTCCCACAAGCCGATAGTTCAGAAAGGCCAGATAGAGCTATTGGAAATATGTTAGAAGGGAGAATACTCGTTGTTTTAGAAGGAACGCCCATGGTACTTATGTATCCAGCAACATTTATGGAGTTTTTTCAGGCTGTGGAGGATTATACACAAAGAACCATAATATCCTCTTTTGTAAGATTTCTTAGGATTCTGGCGGCTTGCATTGTTATCACTCTACCTTCTATTTATTTAACACTAATAAAGTTTAATGTAGAACTTATACCATTAAAATTTGTAACCCCCATTGTGCAGTCAAGGATAGGTATTGCCTTAACTCCTTTTTTAGAGATTATGGCAATGGAACTAGTTGTGGAGTTTTTGAGAGAGGGTGGCTTAAGACTACCAACTAAAATAGCGCAAACATTAAGTTTAGTAGGCGGTATTATTATAGGAGATACGGCAATTCAATCTAAAATGGTTAGTCCTACTACATTACTTATAGTGGGAGTTACCGTAATAACTACCTTCTTAATTCCAAATTATGATATGTCTCTTTCTATTCGATTGATACGGTTTCCGATGCTGATATTAGCAAACGCTATGGGTATATTTGGAATAGCTGTAGGGTGGTTTTTAATTTTAGTTCATCTTTCATCTTTAGATAGTCTAGGTGTACCATATTTTGAGTTTCATAAAAGTGATATGAAGGATACATTTATTAGAGCACCATTATGGAAGATGAACAAGAGGCCAGAGGGGATTCCTAATGGAAATCCAATAAGGCAAACAGATTTTAGAAAAAAGTATAAGAAATAAGTTTGAGAAAAAAAGGTAGTGAATAAAATGGAGAGAGGCGCGAGTAAAAAGCAAAGTGACTTAACAGTAAGTCAATTTGGCACTATTATTTTTGGTTGCATTGTTGGAGTTGGTATTTTATCACTTCCCAATGGTGTAGTAAAATCGGCTCATCAGGATGGTTGGATTTCCTCGTTAATAGGTGGGATATATCCATTGTATGTTGTAATCATAGCTAGTTATATAGGTAAAAAATATCCTAACGATAATATATTAATTTTAAGTAAAAGATATTTTGGTAGGATGCTTGGAAGTATCTTCAATTTGATTTTTGCAAGTTATTTTATTTTCACTTCATCAATGATTGCTTCTTATTATAGCAATTTAATGCGAAGTTATATGATGGGGTTTTTAACTTCTTTTAAAATCCTATCTATCCTATTTATCTGTATTATTTATGCGTCTTCTAGAGGTTTAAAAGTAATAGGAAGATTAAGCGAAATTACTTTTTACATTACAATAGTTCTTCTTTTAACCCCCATAATGGCTTTGAAATATTCTGAAATTACAAATGTTTATCCTATATTTGGTTCTGGTTTTAGTTCAATAGCAAAGGGAACTCTGAAATCAACTTTTGCTTATTCAGGGGCAGAAATAATTCTACTGATTTATCCTTTTTTGAAAGAGAAAAAGAAGATGCTGAGATCTTCCCTTATTAGTGTAACTATAGTCATAGCTATTTACGCTTGGTGTGTCTTTATAACCACATATTATTTAGGACCAGATATTGTAAACAAAAGTTATTGGTCATTTTTGGTGGTGACAGAAAGTATAACCCTATCAGCAATTAATAATTATAGATATATTTTTATGTATGTGTGGAGCATAATTGCATTTAAAAGTATAAGTATTAACGGTTATGCAAGTATATATATCTTAAAGGAATTTGCATACAAAATAGAGAAGAAAAAAATATGCTTTTTCTTGTACCCGCTACTTTTATATTTAGCGCTTTTGTTTGGTAATGAAATAAGTAGGCAAAACATTAATAATATTGTTTCGGGATGCTACATAATATTTAATTTATTATATATGACTGTTATCGCTATATTTATATTTTTTAAGGGAGGAGGTAAATCTTGAACAAGAAAAAATACTTAATTATAATCATTGGTATTTTAATTTATGTATTTATTATGATTGGGCAAGAAAAGGTTCCCGTTGAAGAAGTAGTGACTATTAACGGCATCGGCTATGATATAGTGAGAAAAGGTAAAGATACCATTGAATATAGCGTACCGATTAATACGAATGTTTATAAAGCAAGTGGTGTACAAAAGAATTTGTTATTTAAAGAGCAGGGACAAAATTTAGGCGAAATAATTCAGAAAAGGCAAGAGAAGATGGATAAAAAGTTTGTCCAAGGGCAAGAAATGGTAGTTTTGATTAGTGAGGATTATGCAAGATATGGATTAAAAACTTTGATAGAAGATAGATTTAGAAATCCAGAAGCAAATGATATGGCTTATATGGCAGTGTGTAAAGGAGAAGCAGAGGATTATTTGAAATATGAGGAAAAGGGGTATAGTAATTCTTCGGAGTATATAGGGGGGCTTATAGAATATAATAGTAATTACAGTTTTTTCTCTAACAACTATAAGGAAATAGATGCATATGTTAGGGTTGGAGCTGAGGGTAGAAGTTTGGTGCTTCCTTATATACAGATAACAGAGGAAGGAATAGAAATAACCGGTATGGCTATTTTTTTAAATGATAAAATGGTAGGATTTGCGGATACACAAAAATCCAAAATACTCAATATACTAAAAAATGATAATGCGCACGGGATATTATCATTGCAAAAGAATTCAAAAGAGTATATTGATCTTAACGCAAAGGTTGGAAAAAGAAAGGTTAAATGCTATAAGCAAGGAGAAAAATACAGTTTCATTATTGATTTGACATTCACTGGTACGGTTATTAATAATGAAATGTATGTTGGTATGATGGATGATATAAACAAAACAAAAGAATTTGAAAAAGATATGGCAAAGAGTATAGAAAAAGAGTGTGATGATTTTATAAAAGTAATGAAGAGTGATTACAAGATAGATTGCCTTGGACTTGGCAGAGAAGCTGCTGCTAAGTTTGGAAGGCAGAAACTTATTGATTGGAATGAGGTGGTTTCCAGTGCGGATATTAAAGTAAATGTAAAGGTTAAGACAGATTTACAGGGTAGAGGAGATTATTAGGCATGCAGATAGAAAAGAAAAATCTACTAACTCCAAGTGAGGTTGTTTTTATATTAGTGGGAATTATAATTGATGTAACTATAGCAAGTTTACCTAATGATGTAATTGTTGCAAAACAGGATGGGTGGATCTCCGCACTAATAGGGGGAATATATCCACTATATGTAGCACTTTTAGCCATATATGTAAGTGGGAAATTTCCGAAGGAAAATATTTTAGCGCTTAGTAAAAGATATCTTGGTAAGACAATTGGAACCATATTAAATTTTCTTTTTTTAATGAGTTTTTTTAGTTATTTTCCACCCTTAATTTCGACAATTGCAATAATTATAAGAACGGAAGCAGTGCCTAGTTTAACTCCAATTAAAATTTATATAGTTTTATTTTTAGCAGGAATATTTGCAGCCAATAAGGGGATTAAAGTACTGGGAAGGATATGTACTATCTCATTTATGCTGTTACTAGCAATCATAATTCCTACTATTTCTATTTTAAGTCAAGGAAGTTATTTAAATGTAAGTCCTATATTTGGCTCTGGAATTGTAAATATTTTAAAAGGAAGCGTGAATTGTGTTTATGATTACTCATTATTGGAACTCATATTCTTAATTTATCCCTTTATAAATGATAGCAGTAAGATAAAGAGTTCAGTTTTAAAAGCAGCAGGATTTACTACTATTATATATGTTTGGGTTTCTTTTATAAGTATATATTATATGGGAAAAGATATAATTCCTAAAACGGTATGGAGTTTCTTTACAGTAACTCAGGCAGTAAAGGTTGAAATAATAACTAATTTTAGATATATTTTTATATATTGCTGGATAATTATAGCGATTAAATCTGCAGCTATTTTTAATTATGTGTGTGTGTTTATTTTAGAGGATATTAAAAAAATAAAAAGTAAAAAGATAATATATTTAGTTATGGCTAGTGTGGTTATACTCCTTGCAGAGATTTATTATGGAGATAAGCTAGCAATGGATGAGATTACAAAATATACCGCACCAATAAGTACTATATACAATTTAATATATATAACCCTCATTGCCAGTTTAATATGGATAAAAAAAGGAAGGGTAAAATGAAAAAAAATATGAATACAATATTTATTGTGGTTTTATGCAGTGCAGTTATTTTGGTGTTTTCTAGAGGTGAAAAGATTAATTTAACTAGCATGGAAGAGTTTGGTAT
>JBLHPD010000242.1:0-6756 GCA_047624165.1 Clostridium sp.
AAGTTAATTAGTTTTTATATGTTGTAATTTATTTGATTTTTAAATAAATGAGAGTATAGGAGAAGTTAATATATCTAAGAACCCCTTGCCTTTAGGCGTGGGAGTATCAGAGAAAATATGAAAAAGGCAGACGGATATATATTCGCTTCTCCATCATACAATTACAATATGACTGCACAGATGAAATCCTTATTAGATAGGACATTCTGTTTAAATGATTATAGAGATGGATGGGCAAGTCGTCTCCAACCAGATAAAAAGGCAATCATTGTAGGTGTTTGTTCAGGTAAAACTAAAGACTCTATGGGATATACAATACAAGGGATAAGTAAGTATATGGGGTAGTAAATACATGCAAAATAATATTTTGTTATGACGGATAGGTATTTAGGTGCGAATCAAAGGTTATTTAAATTATATTGGGAGGGGAAAATATAGTGGTTATATCTTTGACTAAGTCAGAGTTGAAAGACGCAGGAATTATTCATGCAATGCAAATTAAATCATTCATGCCATTATTAAAAAAATATCAAGATTATGAAACCAGTCCTGTAAATGAGCCAATAGAAAAAATATATTTATCCATAATATATTAAATATAGTAGGAATAGGATTAAAAATATACTTGAATAAGAACTTACGTTCCTATATAATATAAAGTGAAAGAAGTATTGAGAGGTGGGTAAAGTGAAAATAGTTGCAAAACAGATAGAAATGGTGGCATGGTTTGATAAAAAAGGTGTTCCTAAGCCTGTAAGATTTAGAATTCAAAACGAGGATGAAAGTTATAGAGTTATCAAAATTGATAAAGTTGTAACTATGGATAAAGAGAAGTTGGCAGGGAATGAGATGTTGGTATTTAAGTGTCAAAGTATTATAGAGGGAGTAATGTCTATATTTGAAATTAAATATGAACTTAAAACTTGTAAGTGGATATTATATAAGATATAGGTGTAAGATGCATTAGCTTATTAATCAAAGATAACTTCTGAATTATTCTAAAGTGAATAAAAAAGGTGGAGCGGTAAAGATGGATGGAAATAAATTAGAAGACTTAAGGGAAGAACTTTATGAATCTATTAATAAATGTATATGTTTGTGTAATGAGAATGTAATTGAAATTAGTGAACGGTTGGATAAGCTAATAATAGAGGAATATGAAGGGTGATTATCAGAAATATTGGTTAGTGAGATTGCTGTTGAGTCTAAAAATGAATAAGTTGGTATATGTACTTAAAAAAATAAATCCGTAAGAAAACACTTGAAGGAGATGCAGGGGTAATCCCAGCACTTCTTTATTTTTTTATTACGTAGCCTTGAGCTTGAAACTATTATCAAAATTAGAAAGTTTATGCAGGATGTTTAGATGAGTATAAAGGTAAAGCTGATGATAGAGGTTTTATAAATATAAACAAGCATATTAATAATGAACATGAGTTTAGAGTTTTAATAGATAAAGTAATGACATCTTTTGAGTAAATGAAGAATGAAAGTGGGTAAATTAATTGACAGTTGAAAAAAAGATAAAACTTTTGCAAGATAAACTAATAGTGTTTATATCGGGTTTAGAAAAGAACAAAGTATTTAATATGTCTTATATTTCACCTTACTAAGGAGCTTTTTCATACTCCTTATGTTTAATTAACTAAGTAAAAGAATAAAACAAATGTCTCAATGACAATTGCTAAAAAATGTGAAATAGTACACGAGTAAATATTCTTAGTTCTTTGATAAATCACACCGTAAATAATATTATCTATAAAAATAAAAAACAAGATATAAATAAGACCTGAAATGGGGCCAGCCGAAAAATTTACTATGGCAAAAAATAATGAAGTAATGATGATAGCCCAAATTGGTTTTGTAATATTGCAAAGCTTAGTCTGGAAAAACCCTCTAAATGCTATTTCCTCAGCAAATGCTAAAATCAATAATTGAGGTATTTGTAAAAACAATTTACCAAATGATAACATCGGTTTTGTGTCTGAAGCATGCAAGTACGAGTAGACATCTGGTAGGACAAATTTAAACAAACTAACTGATACAATACCCGAAACAACAGGAATCAAAATTAACCACCAATATTTTTTTATATCAGATAGAATGTTTTTTGGAATAAAACCGATGTCTTCCATTTTACTTTTGTTCCTTATGTTTTCAATAAATAAATACAATATTGAAAAAAGAATAGTTAAGCTTAAGCCAGTAACATTAGTCAAACCTATACTTGTTAAGCATAGAAATCCAAAAATTGCAATTGGAATATAAGTTTTCAATAATTCATTTCTATTTTTCACTTAAATACTCCTTTTAACATTATTTATAATCTTTACCTGTCCATATTTTACTAATATATAGTAATTATAACATAATTTTAAAATGTTACAAATTATAACATAATCTATTAATTATAGAAGATAACTTTATTAATGAAAAAGTTTTATATAATTTATTAAAGAGAAATGGGTTTGAAACTACAGATGCTATAAGAAAAATTGAGGATAATGGTAAGAGAATTTCTATAGTGCAGGTGGTATAGAAAGTAAAGAAGTAGTAGATAAATGGAATGAAGTGATAAATAAATTGTGTGATTCTAGGAGAAAAACCATCCTTGATGTAAATAGCGTATTACAAATAGTAACAAGAATGGATTCTGTTAGAGATATGATTAAAAGTGTAAACACACAAACAGTAGCCTTACATTCTATGTCAGCAAGTAGTGAAGAATTATCCGCATCCATTGAAGATGTTACAAATATGTCTCAAAAGGTTTCAGAACATTCTAATGAAGCAAAACAAATCACTGAAACAGGGGTAAAAAATATATCCAATTCTATAGAGTTTGTAAAAAAATCATTTGATGACATTGATATTATAAACAGACAAATGCAGGGGGTTAAGGAAAAAACACATAGGATTAATCAAATAATTGATATTGTGAAAGGCATTGCTGACCAAAAAAATGATATAAAGACAGCAGAGGAAGGCCTTAAAAAAATGGATATATGTTCAGACAAAGTATTTGCTATTTTGGATAATATAAAAAGTATATTATCTTAACAGTTTATAAACAAAAGTAGCCTTCCGGCTAAAATAAATTATATTAATAAAATGATTTTTTCTTATTAATAAAGTGATTTTATAGGGTTTACACCTCCAAAAGCCATTTAAACCAACAAGCGAGGAGATGATTGATTAGTTTCAAGATAGATTTCCAAATTATTTGAGGTGCTAACTAAATTAAAAGTGTTAATATTGAAGGGGTAAGATTGGATTAGGTGGATTTTTACTAATATCAATTGTTCTATTTGCTATTATATTTAAATGTAGAGTATATAAAAGTAATTGGAAATTAAGTTATATTAAGATTGATGAATGAAAAATTAAATATATTAGAAATAGAGAATTCACTAATAACTGGGCTAGTAAAGCATTAGGAACAAATAGGATAAAGCCTATTTGTTCTTAATGCTTTACCTTATTTGTGGCTACTACGCCTCTCTTTAAATGATTCCACATGTGGCGTGTATTGAACATAATGAAAGTAAGATTTATATTAATCCAATTAGCATTATATAATATGTTTGAATAGATTGACAATAAAATGGAATTAATTGATGGAATTTATACCATACTTATAATGCTTAAATTGCTTTCTTCAGATAAATCTATATACTCAGAATTAATGCAAACAATTGGGTTTGTAATAGCTTGTGGAGGTACATATACAATTTCGCCAGTTTGGCCATTACTAAGTAAAACTTTAGTGCCAACATAACAAGCAGCTATGTTGGATAAAAAAGTATTTACTATATGTACATCAAATTTATTTATAACTTGACTTTGAATAATCTGAAAAGCTTCAAAGGGATTTACTCTTTTTCTGTAAACCCTTTCTGAAGTTATTGAATCATAAAAATTTGTAATTGCTATAATTTTGGAACATATGCTCATTTCTGATCCACTTATGCCTGCTGGGTAACCAGACTTATTTTCTCTTTCATGATGCATTAATACAGCTTCCTTACTTTCCATTGAAAGACCATCTATACCGTTGATAATTTCTAAACTATAAATAGGATGTTTTTGTATCTCTTTAAATTCTTCGATTTCTAATTTACCTTTTTTATTTAAAATTAAATTGGATATCTTTGTTTTACCAACATCATGAAGTAATGCGGCTTGTATAATGTCTATTATTTTACTCTCGGGCAACAACAACCATTTACCTAGTAACATTGCATATAACGACACATTTATACTATGAGTAAAAGCATCCTCATCCACAGATTTTAATTCATTTAGACACTGAACAACATGATATTCATTGCTTATAGGCTCATATATTGAATTAGATATTAAGTTTATTTTTTCAATACTGACATTAGTGCCTTTAGTTAAATCATTTAGTATTTCTTTAATCTCTAACACATTACTTTTATACTTTTGCTTTAATTGTTTTAAATCATTGGTTTTATATTTAATAGAGTCCTCTTTACCAGCTCCATAAATCCAAATATAATCTGTTTTAAATGCAATTAGTTTATTTTTAATGTAACTATTTATTGTAGTATTTTCTACAACAATGGTTGAACCATACTTGCTTACAACTTTTTGTGCGATTATTTCTCCAAGTTCACAATCTAAAATATCTATACATCTTTTTTCCATTTACTCGCTCCTAAATCATATAATATTAGTATCATAAAATAAGACGAAAAATATTACCGTTAATATATTTAAAATTAGTTTTTTTAATATGAAAACTAATTTTATTTATCAACATATTCAGTTTAAATCTGTGGATTTTTTCTTGCTAACTATACTATAATCTTTATTTCGCTAAAACTCTATAAAAATTTACAAAATATTTGATTTTAGAGAAATATTAGCATAAAAATATAATATTTTGCGCAATATCTTGGTCAAGGTTTTTACTTGGAAGGTGAAAGCGGCAAATGCGCAAGGCTTTGTCAAATATGTAAAACCATTTATGAAAATAAAATCATGAAATATTTTATTACAAATATGGGTACCTTAATCTATAAGAAGAGGTGATCTTATGAAAATTAAGGTAGCATGCATTTTATTATTAGGTATGTGCATGGTTGGATACCGTAGCACTACTTACGCAATACCTTTGGTAAAAGTATCAAATATGTCACAAAAACAATCTATAAATCAAAGCCATTTAAAAATTATAAATTCTGTATCTTCTGTTAAGCGTGAAGGAACTGGTGTTATAACGATACAGGGAACACCGAATACTTTATACAACATAAAAACTACTTATAAATTAGCAAATAAAACAGTTTCTGTAATTCAATGGCGTACTACAGATGGAACAGGGGTGACAACATTTAATTGGATCGTAAGCGATGAAACCATGGCTGGAACATATGACGCCACAATCTCTGGTGGAGGAGATACATTAGATTTAACTCATACAGTTATTCCGTAATATTACTTGGAATACAATAAATTACTTTTGGATCTAAAAGAATAAGATATAACCCTAAGAACGTTCTTGGGGTTATATCTTATTCTTTTATCTTTTGTTATAATTGAATAGATATACATAAGAAATAGTTATTACTGCATTTCAAAGATGATGAATAGATACTAAGATGATGATTTAAAGGACAACTAGGAGGTTGGGTTATGATTGATTCACATATACATACAGAGTTTTCTTTAGATTCTGAAATGTTACTTCAGCACGCGCTGGAACATTCGAAAAAAAATAACATTGGGATGACTATTACAGAACATCTAGACTTAAATTTTCCAACAGGAACAGATTTTACTTTTGATATAGACAAATATTTTAATGACTATGAGAAGTATAAAAGTAGTAAGTTTATGCTTGGAATTGAAATCGGAATGCAACCTATTTGTTTAGAGGAAAATAGAGTGATAGTTAATAAGTATCCTTTTGACTATATAATTGGATCCATACATGTATCGGAGGGAGAAGATATTTACGATCCGAAATGTTATGAAGGCAAAACTAAAAAAGATATCTTTGAACAATATTTTTCAAGTATGATTGAAGGTGTAAAACAGTACGACTTTATTGATAGTTTAGGGCATATTGACTATATATCTAGATATGCTACTTTTCATGACAATGAAATGCATTATCATGAATTTGATGAATATATTGATGAAGTGATAAAAACTATAGTGCATAATGGAAAAGTAATGGAACTTAATACTAGAAGACTGGGCAATAAGGAGGCATATAATAATTTAATTAATGTTTATAGTGCATACAGTAGACTCGGAGGGAAATATATAACAATAGGCTCAGACGCACATAATGCAGAGGATATTGGTAAGAATTTTCTGTTAGCCAATAGTATATGTGAGATATGTGACTTGAAACCTGTATATTTTAAAAAGAGGAAAATGGAGTATATGTCTAAATAAAAAAAATGTGCATTGGGGAGTTTTAAGAGAACTTAAAACTCCCCAATGCATATTATAGTTAGTTAATTTTTATCGTCTAATGTGAATTTATTCTGCAAACCATCTCTATCCCGAGTTGGATTGTTACTTGGAAATTCAGAATACTCTTCGATTAAAGTACTTATTTCACGGAGTTTTTCATTAAGTGAATTCTTATAAAAAATTTCATGATCAAATGCATTTGTACACATCATATTGTATTTATAGTATTCGGCATCTTTATAAAGCTGATACATATATTGGTACTTATTAATATTTATTTTAACTTCCCCCTTATCAGTAATT
>JBLHPD010000243.1:0-6684 GCA_047624165.1 Clostridium sp.
GCATACTCAACCCCGGGCACCATTTTCGGTGGAATATTACCTCGTCCCATTCCTTCAATAATCATTCCATCTGTTCCAGAATCTACACATAACCTTAAAATACGGTCATCCATACCACATGCACACTTAATAATATCTATCTTACTATGTATTTTTTTTGCAGGAGTATACTGCTTTTTAGTATAGCTATAGTAAAAATGTACTTTGTTATTTTCTATAAAACCAATAGGTCCGCAATCCATGCTTTTAAATGTATCCAAGGTGTGGGTATTTGTCTTAGTTACTTGAGGTGCAGCATGAATCTCTTCACTCATTACTACCATAACCCCTCTATCTTTCGCTTCATCGGCTATTGCCGTATATACTGCACTTATTAGATTAGAAGGTCCATCCCATCCTGATTCAGAACTATTTTTCATTGAGCCAACAAAAATTACAGGTTTTGAACCATTATAGGTTAAATCTACAAAATACGCAGTTTCTTCTAATGAATCTGTACCATGAGTAACTATAACTCCATCATAATCTTCAATCCCCAATTTACTATTTATTAGTAGTGATAATTCCTGCATATTCTCTGGTGTAATATGTGGCCCTGGCATCATACCAAAATCTAAAAATTCAATATCTGCAATATTCTCCATGCCCGGAGTCAGCTTTATGCCTGAAGGCCTTCCCGGACGGTTAACTAATTCTCGTTTTCCAAGGTGAGAAAAACATCTAAATAAAGTAACATAAATATTCTTATCTATAACTTCATATTCTTTTAATCCATATGAAAAAATAGTTCCTTGTTTCTGCTGATCTTCTATTGAAATATAGGATTGGAATGTCTCTATAGAAACCGGTTTTTCCACCCATTTTTCTTGTTCCCAAACTGCAAGTTCTTCATGATTATACACTGCCTTTTTAACAACAGATAAATGAGAGTCTACCTCTACAGTATCTGAAATAATCTCTGTGTTAAATACCAAACGATACCTTGAGTCCATAGCTATATTGGTATGGTTAATTTGCACATAGCCTAATGAATCTCCCTTATATAAGGATAAATCAACTTCAAAACACACTTCAGTAGTTAGTGTGCCCTGTTCTCTCTCTTTAAGATTAGCTGGCACAATATAATTCACTTGATATTTAAGCACTTCTAGATTGCTTCCCTTAATGGTAGAAACATTTGTAATCTTAGCATTTTCATGATTTACAAGTAAATCTTTACGTGGAGGAGAATAATCATAACTATCTCCAGCATCCCCACTATTTTCAATAGAAATCACATTTTTTACAACTTGACCAGTAGTTTTATTTTTTAATGATATTGTATTATCCTGAACTAGTAGTTCATAAAATTCATTTTCAATGGATTCATCATTAATTATATTTATTTTTTGATTTCCTTCAAGTTCTTTATAAGTTAAATAGTCAATGCTGAGGCCTTCTATTTTATCAATTTTTACTTTCACTTTACTCTTATAGACCTTTATATCCAATAAACGAGCAGCCACTTGGCGGTCAATAAGTCCAGCATCAACTATTTCTTGCTCTAATAACACATATTCCATATTATTATTAGCTTGATCAAAAATCGCAAAATTACTTGAACGTGTATTCAATTCAATTTCTACAAACTGATCTTTTCTTAAGTATGGTAAAAAGTTATATATCGTAATGATATTTTTATCTTGCTGCTTATTTCCCAGAGATATTAACCTCATATATAGCTCAATTTGTGTATCCACAGTCTCTTTCACATTTAGTAATCTTTTCTTAATATCTTGATTCACATAATCTGAATTACAACCACCTATGCTATCATGGGCATGAGCACCAAAAATCTCTTTATAGAATTTCTCGAATAGTGCATGAGGATAGTCTAATTTTAAATGCGTTGCTAAAACTGCTAATGGTTCTAATATATTGTACAATTTATACTCAATTTCAGTATTAAGTAGTTTAATATCCATTCGCGTAGAATTAATAGTTCTATGAATTCGTGCGTGTTTACTATGGATAAGCTCTCCTTCAACAACTTCTAATTCACAATCTCTTAAAGAATCAACATAACTTTCAAAATCACTAATGCTAACTTTGTCTTTTGGATACATTTCTTTTAAATGTTGCATAATGTGATGTATATCCTTTTGGATAGGCATCTGATCATGACCATTCATCACAAGCCTTGCATCACTTGCGGAATAATTGTCTAGTACCCCTAGAATTTTTTCCATTCGACTCTTCAAACTATCGTAATCAGATTCTAAATATTTTGCTCCTTGATAACCTGTGGCAAGATTAATTCCATAAATTTGACTTCCATCAATTCCTTGCCAAATAAAGTCTGATCTTTTAGCCATTAATTCACTAAATCCTCGCCAAAAGAATGTACTTTCAATGCCAAATTGTTTGTAAATTTGTGGCATCTGACTGGAATGACCAAAAGTGTCTGGTGCATAGCCAACTTTCATCACATCTCCATATTTACGTGCTGTTTTCATTCCATAATATAAGTTACGAATTATGGATTCTCCGTGGACAATAAGTAAATCCGTTTGGGTATACCATGGTCCTACGCGAAGTTGTTTTGACTCTACCACCGATCTTAACCTAGTTTCCCATTCTGGGGCAACCTCTAAAAAATCATCTATCATGACACTTTGGCCATCTAAAATATAAATAACATCTTCATTTTCTTCTAAAAACTGGATTACTTCTTGAAAATGGTTTCTAAGCAACACTTGAGTTTCATTTTTCGTAAAATACCATTCTCGATCCCAATGGGTATGCATAAGTAGTTTAATATCTCTTTTCATTGTGATCCTCCTAACCATTTGTAATTCTTTACATCCTCATTATACGAGGTTTTACTATGCTTTCCTCTCCATGTTCATGGATAATTATACGTAATATTGCGCAAAAAAAACATAGTAGTGCTCTACTATGCCGAAAACGTTTAATATAATTTTTTTATAATATATTGGCTATTTGATCAATAAGCTCATTTACCATAATAATCATATGAATTTGCTGTTCCCTAGAAATGCCATCTAATTTATCGATGTTAATTTCATGGTAAAAAACACTATCACTGATTTGGGCAAGGCTACTATCTTTTTTTGTAATTGCTACCACATGCATATTGCAAGTTTTAGCTTTTTTTGCTATTTGATTTGTCCTAATAGTTTCACCAGAGCTTGAAAAAATAACAATTACATATTCCTTAAAATAATCGAGCATTTCCTCTTGAGTAACAAGTAATGTAGGAATTCCTAAATATAGTAGTTGCCTTTGAAAATATTTAGCTGAAATTTCTGACCCTCCAAGACCATAAATCAATATCTTCAAATTACTATCTTTAAAATATTTAGTAATATTTTCTGCACTAGCAAAATTAATTTTATCAACAAAAAATTCCGTTTTATTGATATGCTTTTTATTATGAGTCTCTATAGATGCTAAATCCTCTTTTATTGCATACTTAAGTTCACTATAACCATTAAACCCTAAAGTTTTACAAGCACGATTGATGGTTGCTTGTGATGTAAAGCTCTTCTGACTTAGTTGTATAACTGATATTTGAGGAATAGATTTAAAATGTTTTTCTAAATAATCAAATACCGCCTCTTCACTTTTAGAAATTTTGCTTACAAACCTACGTTCTTTTAGTTTTTGAATCACTTTGTACTTCAAAGTTCTCCTCCTCTAATGTTACACCCATCTGGTGCACGCTCTTTCTTATTTTATATTTGATGTTTTAACATTCAAAACACTAGCTTAATTTCTTACTATAGGCGTTTAATTGTCTTTCAGTTTCTTCCATTTGTCTATCCACAATACTTGCCTTTTCTATGTGACCTATTATACTTTCAGATGTTATTTTTAATATTCCGTCAACATCTACTATTTCTTTACTCATGTTTTCAATGTGGCACTTTTGCTCAGTTAAAATCTCCATTACTACCTTAACTTCCTGTTCCACTCTCGCTACAGATGATAGACTCCCCTCTATTTTTTCTGCTGCATTACTAGAAGCCCTAACTCCACTGACAATGACCTCATTAGACCTACTGGAATTATTTAAGACTACTTTTGTTTCATCTTCTATGCTCCCTATTAAATTTGAAATGTCCTTAGTGCTTTGTTTAGTCATTTCTGCTAGTTTTTTTATCTCACCTGCCACCACTGTAAAACCTTTTCCCTGTTCCCCCGCTCTAGCTGCTTCAATAGCTGCATTTAAAGCCAAGAGATTTGTTTGACTTGCTATGCTAGTTATTAACTGAACAACTTCATGAACCTTACTAAATTTTCTTGCCAATTCATTTATACTTTCAGTATTATTCCTATTCTCATTTTCTAAAGACTTTATTATATCCACCATTTCGTCAATAGCATCCCTGCCTTCATAGGATTTCTTAACTGTATCCTCTGTAATCTCTATAAGCTTATTCCCTTCTGAATATAGACTATCCGTTAAACCGTTAGTATTTTTAGTTAAATCTGAAATTTTATCCATATGTATCTTTATTTTATTAGCAAGTCCTCCTAATATATTATGTTCACTATCTACAATATTGTGCTGCTTTACAGTATCCCCTAACAACTTGCTAATATCTTGGATAAAACCTTTAGTTTCATTATTAAATCGAACTTCCTTCTGTTCTTTTTCTTCGCTATGCTTATTGTGAATACTTTCTAGATCTCCAGAATTTTTATTTTTAAATAAACTCATTTATTTATTTTCCCCCTAATTTTCTCTATCCATTAAAACACTTCAATTTCATTATCAAACTATAGACTATGTTACTTTAGTATTTAATTCATGTAGACATAATATAAATAAATATGTATAAATAATATTTATTTATATTATAACTATTTTCACGTAATAACACGGTAACATGCGTTACCGTATTTAAACTTCATTCATTGGACCTCATTTAGCACTCTGATAGGCTATTGGTTACATTGTGCTAAAAATCCGCCCTCTTATTTTTGGAATCTCCAGGTTTATTACTGCATATATTTTTCTACCAATTCATAACATCTTTCTTTTGTTATCTCAACAAGCGAAAGACTGTATACAAGTGGTTCCATAGTTCCACCTTTATATTTTGATGACTCTTCTTTAGCTTTAGCGTCTCTATTTGATATCCATTTAATTTCTTCACTCTGCAATTTTTCCATATCACTTGCTGATAGTTGTTTTTTCAATACACTATAGATTTCGTTTAAAGCAGTATCCCACTTTTTGTATTTTTCATCAGCAGCCTCTCGCATGTCCATTGTCGTTCCAGCTTCTTTTTCTTTTAAATACTTTAATCCTATTTCAACATTATCTAATTTAGTTTTATATTCTTGCTTATTACTTTCTTCTTTAACCTTTGCACTATATGAATTTATAGAGAGTTCTGTTTCAATATTCTTTTGATAAAATTCATACCAAACTGCATCTTTTTTTGCATTTTGCTCTTTACTGAAAGAATCAAATGCTTCTTTTGTAACTGGTTTATTATTAATGAAGTAAGATGTGGTTATGCCATCACTGTTTTGACTCGACTTACTATACCCTAATATATCAGTTTGATAGGTATTTGACTCAAATCTCAATTTTTCGCATACATTATCTGACGCACCGCTTGACCCCCAAGCTGTACCATCCGTTTTAAGCTGTTCTAAACCTCTGTATACAATATTGTAGCCGTAAACTGCATCATTCATATAATGCAGAATTTCGAAAAACATAGGATTATTATTGTCATTAGATAATTCAAGAACAACTTCAGGTATTTTGTCGCCATCCATGTCAAGTACTGTAAACTTCGTTACTTTGAAGGTATTTCCAGGATACTGCTTCTTTAAAATATCATTCAAATATATTTTATTTTTGTCATCTACGCTGAAAAAATTGACCTTATTTTGCAACACTGTTTTGTATGATTCCAATACCAAATCATTCTTATTGTTTGCAGATATGCTGTCTGAAGGAGCATTAATCGATGTAGAAGAGGGACTTATTGGAACACTGGTGTCAGAAATCTTATTACCACTTGCAGTACTGCTATTGTTTTGGTTTAAATTGCTTTTATTGCTCGAACACGCAGTAATTGAAATACTTAACAGAAATACAAGAAGCACACACTTAATTTTTGGTTTCATCTAATCTCTCCTTTTAAAAATATAAATAATCTCCAGTTCGCTATTTTTTACCATTGTGAATTAACATATAAGTTAAGTATACCATTATGCACCATATATCACTATTGTTCAGAGCGAATTTAAATATATTATGTATAAATCAAAAAACTTCCAGTTTTTACTACGACCTAGGAGGTCATAGCCTAATATGGAAGTTTGCGTTTGCTACCACCTAAACCTATGGGAAAATTCATTAAATTAACTATCACTCGAAATTTCTATCCAAATATGGAGTGTTTGTGAAATTACAAGTTTTCTCACCTTTAGTCTATATTCTTTATCTTTTATTTTCATTATTCTCTTGTCTAAAATCTCCCACATCATATCAGCATCCATTTTGTCTACTTCCTTGCCAATGAACTTATCAACTTTTTCTTTTATATGCTTTTGTAATATAATTCTTGTTAGTTCATCTTCTTCATTCTCTAAAGTAACCTCTATTTTTTTCACAATTAACCTTTTAGTATTAATAGTCTCCTCCAATTTTTCAAG
>JBLHPD010000244.1:0-6674 GCA_047624165.1 Clostridium sp.
ATTTTTGCAAAACATAGTAATCCTCCTCAAAGTGGTTATTTTGGTATTATTATATCATAAGTTCTGCGTTTGGAAGTAATTACAAGCTTTTTGTGGGATAATCATACTATAGATAAAAAACAAAATTATATATTACTCTGATTGTTCCTACTTAAACTAAAATAATTTTACCGAATGAACATTTTATAATTTATTACAAGGGCATAAAACCCCCAGAAAAAAGTTACTGAGGGCACATAGGTAGCGTACTAAAAAAAAGACAAAAGACCTGACGAAGTTGAATTGCTATAGTATTGGAACAATTATCTTACCTAGAGTATTTACAAAGTTAAAATCATCAAACCCGAATTCTTTTTCCTGCGTTGATTCCGTAAGGTATAATACTCCTTTTACCTTGTCACCTTGAATTAATGGAATAGCCATAACAGACTGCCAATTTGGAACACCTGTAATCGCATCATACTCAGTTATTGTATCCCAATCTATCTTGCATAGTCCTTGTTTACTGTCAATTACAGATTTTATTATTTTTTCATTATACGTATCTATATTCATCCATTCATTTTTTAAAATCCTTCTTGAATATTTGCAAGTAATATTCTCATTCTCCATAATAAACAAAATTCCATTTTGTGCTTCTGTAATTTCAATAATTCTACCTAATAAACTATATATTTTATCTTCTCTGCTTACATTTATGTTTATAAGCTCAATTAATTCTATCATAGCAAGCACATTTCTATGGTCTTGAAGCTCATTACCAGATATTATTCCAGTAAGTTTATCTGTTCTTGTAGCCTTTTTAGAAAATTCACTATTCCAAATAGCATATCTATTTCGTCCCTGATCTTTTGCAACATATAAGGCCTCATCTACCCTCTGGACTAATTCCTCTTGCCACTCACCGTGAAGGGGATACGTAGCAACTCCCAAACTTACGGTAACATCACGTCTATTATCTAGTATTTTTTCTCCTTCTATTTTGCATCGTAGTTTTTCAGCAACAAGCTCAGCATAGAAAATACCAGTACCAGGAAGAATAACAATAAACTCTTCACCACCATATCTACCTACAATATCTGTTTCCCTCAGATTGCTTCTCACAACATCGCATACCCTTTTTAATACATAATCTCCTGTCCTGTGTCCAAACTTATCATTTACCATTTTAAAGCGATCTAAATCATACATAATAATAGAAAATTCACTTCCAGTTTTACTTGCTAATTCAATTTGTTCACCTAAAGCCTCTTCTAGATATTTTCTAGTAAGTGTTCCAGTCAATTTATCAATAGAGGCACTTAATCTGAACCTATATTTTTCGATTATTATACCTATAACCTTACTGAGCTCCATACATTTTTTCATACTATCATTATTAATATTATTTAATACCCTTTGTGATTCAATGTATACATATCCAATCACATGCTTACTATCATGTATGTTTTTTCTTCGCTCATTTTTAATAAAGCCTTTTTCATTTGTGTTTTCCATAATAATAGGAATACAAATGGATGCTTTTAAAGTATTATGAATATTAATTATATCACCATTTATATTTTCTTCAAGAGATGCATCATTTACTAAAACTGCTCTCTCTCTACTTAAAATTTTAGATAATACCTCTTGGTTTTGTGGCAATTCATATCTTCTATCACTAGATGCAATAACTTTATAATCTTTTTCATTATCACTCATAATAATAATAGTTCCCCTTGTTGCTAACGTTATATAGACCAAATAATCAATTATAAGCTCTAAGTTTTTCGCATTATCCAATTGCAGATTTTCTAACACATCACTTATGTCATGGATATCTTCATGAAGGGAAGATAAATATATCTTTTTTATAGACTTAGTAAAGTTTTTATTCTTTAAAATATCTTTATGATTTACTTTCTCAAGTAGATTTATTAGCCCGTCTTCATCACTAACCTTAACATCCTTAAATTCCAACACTTTCATATCTTTATTACTCTTATAATAATTATTAATACATAAAAATTTATTAAAAGGCTTCAACGCATTATTTAATTTAATATAAGTTAATCTATATTGCACAGGTAATCCAAGAATTATATCCTTTAATATACCACAAGCCTCAAGATAGTAAATTACTGCATACAAATAATCCTTTTTATCAAAGTAATAATCACCGATTGCGGTATATATTTTCCAACTTAACTCTATTTCTTTATATTTTTTTGAATATTCTAAGGCTTTATTGAAAAATATAGTGCTATTCTTCTTTTCAAGTAACCCATCAACGTATAATTTTTTAATATACCCCCTATGACCCTTTACATCAATTTCTATCTTATTAATTTCGCTTAGAAAAATATGCACATATTTTTGTTTCCCATTTTCAAATAAAATAATTATTACCTCATAAAATATATTAAGTCTATTACTTATAGAAGATATTTTATTAGCTATTGATATAATATTTTTAAGATTTTTATTTGTGTTTTCATCGTTTTCTCTCAAATAGAACTCTATATATTCATTTAAAATCTGAGCCTTCCATTTAAATGTAGATTCATCATGCTCACATAACTCTAGTGCCTTTTGTATATAAAATTGAGCCTTTTGCAAATCACCCAATTTATAATTGATTTCTGAGGCTAAGAAGTAGAATTTTTCTATATCTTTTCCCTGAATAGGATAACTTTTAAGTTCTTCGCTACAAAGTTCATAATATTTATAAGCATTGTCATAATCTACTAATTTTAAATATACATTAGCAATAGAACTATAACAATAAAAAACACGAGATTCATATTCATATTTTTTACACTTTTCTAGTGTTTCAATAAAATATTGTAAAGATATTTTATACTGCTGTTTTGAATAATATGTAGCCGCAATATTTATTAAAGCATCTACCTCGCTATTATTCATATTATTTTTTTCACATACTTCCTTACTTTCCAGAAAATCTTTCATGGCTTCATCATTGTCTTGATAATAATCTACATAAATAACTCCTATATTATTTAATGATTTTATTAACTCATTAAAATTATTATATTTATTACACATCTCTATATTTTTTTCAAAAATTGCTAACGCTTCCTGTACTCGACCACACCTTAGATAAGCTAATCCCTTATGATTAAAAAATATAATTTTAAGCTCCTCATTTTCCCCTGTGCATAATTCTATACAACTGTTGCATATAGTTAGTACTCTTTCATATTCTTGCCTTTTGTCATATACAGACGCTAGAATCCCCTTACACTTAAGCATTCCGGAAAGATAGTCTACCTTGAGAAGCATCTTCTGAATTTTTTCAACGTACGCAGTAGTACTATCTATATTATTCCTATTTAGATACACTTTCGCAACTTTAATTAAGCTATCTATTATATATTTGTAAAGCTCAATATTTTCATTATACTTCTGTAACGATAAATAGTAATTTACAGCTAAATCAATATGACCTTCTTGTTTGTGTAAATCAGCAAGATCCATAATAAGCTTTATATTTTTAATTAGATCAGTTGAATAGTCCATTATTGATACAGCTTTAGTTAAATTTTTTATTGCATCACTTCTATTTTTTAAAATTTTCATTTTTTCTGCATTTTCAATACAATAGTCAATAATCTTTCCCTCTTGATTGGATTTTTCTAAGTGATAAATTAATTCCTCAATATATTCTGTACCACCCTGTGAATATTGATTTTCAAGCACTACTGAGGCTAATCTGTGCATAGATTTCCTATCTTCATCCATAATTTTCTCATATATAAGACTTTTAAGAAATTTATTATAAAAATCAAATACAAATCCCCTATCCTCAATTTTTTTGCATAATATGCCTGAGGATATTAGACCTTCAATAATTTTGTCTAAATCACTATCATGGCTATCAATAAAACTTCTAATTATTTCTAAAGAAGCAGCACTTTCAAATATTGATATCGTTTTTAAGACATTGTAATTTAATTCTCCCATTTCTTTAACTTGATTAAGTAGTGCTCCATGCATATCTGAGGGTATTATAAATTTAGAAAAATCATAATTTTTATCCCAGTACTCCTCTTCCTTATCTACATAAATACTTCTTTTATTATAAAAACTCTTTATAATTTCTTGAACAAATAATGGATTACCCTTTGTCTTTTCATATATACTACCCACAAATTCATAAGGTATATTAGGCATACTTAAGAGATCCTGAATCATTTTACCTACTTCTATCTCACTTAGTTCTTTTAAAAAAACATTAGTTGCACTATTGCTATTAAATATACTTTTAGTGAATTCTGTAAATTTTTTATTTACTACACATTCTCCATCACAATAAGATATAATAACCATAATTTTTTTATTGGGTAGTTTCTTTCTTGTAAGATATCCCATTAATTCTATTGAGAAATCCTCTGCTAAGTGAAGATTATCAACAATTATAACTACAGGTATGTTATTAGTACATTCTTCAATGAACCCCATTGAAGAATGTATAAGTCTAAACTTTTCTTTATCGCCACTTAAGGCTTCCGAAGGTGTTATGTTCTTTTTACCCCCTAGTTCAGGTATAAATTTCACTAATTCATGTTCATATCTTTCTAATACCTCTGGTTCACATTCAGAAATAAATTGCTTTAATATATCTATAAAAGCCTTATTACTATTTTTAGTAGAGGCATCCAACATAAAACTGCTATAAACGTTTACCTTCCTCAAAGAAAAAATATATTTTAGTTCCTTAAGAAATCGTGTTTTACCAATGCCTGACTCTCCATGAATTAAAATTGTAGAATTATAATTGTTTTTATTTTTAATCGATTCATACATATTAATAATTTTAGAAACTTCCTCATTTCTTCCTATCATTTTCAAATTTAAATTCAATTTTTCTATCTCTTCTTTTCTATATGCTACATATTGCTTGTGAAAAAAGGTATTTATATCAGTTACTAATTCTGAAATACTTACGTATCTTTTTGCTGGATCATTATAGATCATTCTTTCAATAAGCTTTTTAAAGTTTATATCAAAATCTTCATTCTTACTAAATATTTCCTGAAGTGTGTCTTCATTAATATTCTTAATTTCATCATTAATAACAAAATTATAATCTTTACACTTTATATAAATAATAAACAATAATATTCCTAAAGAATATATATCACTGTGAACACTGCCATTTTTACCTTCTAATATTTCTGGTGCGTTAAAATAATCGCTGTTATTTGCATCCTTCCAGAAACCTTGTTTCTCAAGTTTAACTGTTGCAAAATCTTTAAATTTTAGGCGATATCTTTTATTACCTATATTACTTTCAGCTTTTATATTAGATAAATTTATATCACCATAAATAAATCCTTTCAAATGGAGATAGTTTATACTTTGGCAAATTCCTACAAACAAATCTAATAGCTGATCACTTCCCATATTACCTACAATATCCAAAATATTAGAGTTGTTTTGAACATATTCATTTGTGTAAAAATATACTTTATCATTTAATTTTTTATTATCTATTAGATTAACTAGCGCAAAGTCATATACTGATGATATGTTTTCGCATGCTAAGTTGGTTAAGCTAGTAAACTCTTTTGTATAAAAATCTATTAATTCTTCTTTTATGTAATCTGAATTAAGAATATTTAATTGCATTGTATCATAATTTTTTATTATGTCATTTACTACATAACTGGAAACTACCCTATTTTGTTCTATACATTTAACTATCCTATACCTATTATTAATAATCTCCATTTCAATCACTTCCCCAAATATCAATTAAATAATTACCTGCACATCTGTTCATAATCTTAGAAGATATAATATTAAAAGTACATTTGAAAACATAACACATTATATAAATATAGAAATTTTTTTCTATATTATTCTATATTTTATATTCTTATTAAAATTTGTACATATATATTATTATATCAAATTACTATAAATTTTACCTTTTTTTATATAAAATGACAAATATAACTACTAAAACAACATTTACAATAATGTTGTTGCATGAATAAAAATGTTTATTAAAGAAATAATAATAAGTACTATAATTCTTTTTTTATTATATACGTCATATTTTGTTGTGTTATTTCATTAATAAAGCTATATTGCTTATCAGGTTCTACTTAAGGATGGTGATTATTTGAATAAAGAGTATGCAAATTCTAAATTAAATACTATTATTTTGAGCCATAATTTTATAAATGTGATATCCATTCATGATCATATGTTTATTGAACTTACCGAGTCTCCTTCTACAGGATATTGTTGGTATTATACTATCTCAGATCCTTATATCCTTACTTTAGAAGAGAAAAAAACATTTAATTTCAACAAACCCAATATAGTAGGAGGAAGCCTTCAAATTATTTGGAAGTTTAAATGTTTGAAATGTGGCGAATGCAAAATACACTTTTCTTACTATAATAGTTGGAAAAGTGAGTCTTTTGCCTTGGATGAATATACATACATAGTAAAAGTAGAGTAGTAATTTTTATATTATGAATTTAAAAAGAATAAATAAAAACTAAAATACCCCCATAAGTATGGGGGTATTTTACAGACTGTTGACAAACATAAAATGTTAAATATCCCAATTTTTAATTGGGATATTTTTTTGTTGGCAAAAAGGATTTTGGGTCATCAATGTCGAATATATATAGTATACAAACTTTATAATTTGGAGG
>JBLHPD010000245.1:0-6656 GCA_047624165.1 Clostridium sp.
TTTGTGTATCCATACATTTCCAGAAGCCTTCATGCTTATATGCCATAAGTTCTCCCATTTTAACCATTGCTTCTAATGGAGTTTTTTCGAATACTGTACTATCCCCTTCAATATACTCAAAGATTTCTGGATTAAGCACCATGAATCCACCATTAATCATGCTCCCATCATCATCATTTTTTTCACGGAAAGCATTAATTCTATTACTCTCATCGATATCAAGAACTCCGAACCTTTGTCCAATATTTATGGCTGTCATAGTAGCTATTTTCCCATGCAATTCATGAAACTTAACAAGCTCTGCAATATTAACATCACTAACTCCATCTCCATATGTAAGCATAAATGGTTCATTACCAATGTATTTTTGAATTCTCTTTATACGTCCACCTGTCATAGTATTGAGACCTGTATCAACTATTGTAACTTTCCAAGGTTCTGAAAAATTGCTATGTACAGTCATTTTATTATTTTCACTAAAATCAAACGTGACATCACTTCTATGCAAATAATAATCTGCAAAGTACTCTTTAATCATATGCGCTTTATATCCACAACAAATCACAAAATCATTATATCCATAATGTGAATATATTTTCATGACATGCCATAAAATAGGCATGTCCCCAATTTCAATCATAGGTTTGGGTTTCAAATGACTTTCTTCTGAAATTCTTGTTCCAAATCCACCTGCTAGTAATACTACTTTCATTCCATTCACTCCTTCTATAATTAATATCAATCTATTATTTCATAAAGTCAAAATTAGTAATTTTAAAATATAAACTTCTATTATCTAAAGGTGCATTTACCTTAGGTGCATTAGTACTAAATTTGATTTTATTTATTCCTAGTTGTAAATTAAAATCAACATTACAACTTGTTCCTTGATTATTTACTTTAAAATCAAAACTTTCTTTATTGCATTCAATATGCATATTTGAGTATTGATTAACTGATATACTAACTTTCATTTTAAATGATTTTTTTAAAGGTTCTTTTGAATTATTTAAAACATATAATGTACTTTTTTTATCATTCCATATCCATTTTTCATTTTCATTAGTTTCTGTATCATACATTCCAGGACCTTTCATATAAATCATATCATTCAGATTATTTTTTCCCTCTTCGGATTTTCCATCTAAAGATTCATTATATTTTTTCATGCTATAAAAATACATTCTATTATCACTACCAATAATTGGTTTGATCTCTAAAATATTATTTAATTCTTGAAGTAAATTTTGCATTTCTGTTGGTAAATATGCTGCACTGTCAATATAAATACCTTCAAATCCCACATCTGACAATTTCATTATTCTATCTTGCATTGGCAACTGTGCTGTAGCTCTATGCCATAAGTCTCCAAATGTTCCTTTATATAAACCATAACTCCATCTTAAATTGTTATTTGAATAAACATAGGGTAGTGACAGTGAATAATCACTCATACCATTTTGTGGCGGAGATTCTGGAAACTTATAATAAGGCATTTCATATATCATTGCATTTTCACTTACCTGCCCTTCTATTTCTTTAATAAAATCATATATATATTCATTATTCTTTGCATATCCATATATATTTTTTGTAGTTAAACATGAATTGGTTGCCCCATTAAAAATAATTGATATAAAACCTATAAACCCTATACAAACTATAATAATTCTTTTATATATAATTTTATTGCTGTATTCTATCAGCATTGAACTAACAATACAAAGTGCTAATACTGAAAAAAATGCTATAAATACACTTATTCTATTATAAGCCCTAACTGAAGATAAAATAAATTCAGAAATTAAAAAAGAGAACCCCCCAATTGATGATAATAAAAGTGCTCCAATATTCAATTTAGATAAAAATTTTATTTCTTTTTCTCTTTTTTTAAAGAATCCATTTGATAATAATCCAATTAATAGAATAAAAAAACCTATACACCCGAAAATGCCAAGAAAAGCTGTAGTATTTTCATTATTATATATAGTAGTACTAACATACTTATTAAAAGCTGAATCCAAAAAATTAATTCCTGTATTAGGAGGTAGAAATAAGTGCATTAATTTTAACCCATATATTTCTGTTTCTACAGCACTTCTTATCGGTGGTTCTGTAGTTCCTAAACCTCTTAAAGAATTAATTATACTTGGAGACAAATTAATTATAACAGTAAGTATAATTCCTACGACCATAGTAAAACCTTTTTTTATATTTAAAATTCGATCTTTATCATTTAACAACATGATTAATGTTGTTACTGCTACGAAGAAACAAAAGAAATACGCAAAATATACTTCTCCAATACCAATTACCACAATGAATAATACTGTTAAGATATTTTTTTTATACTTAAACATATCTTTTGTTATAACTAATAATTCTTTATCTTCATATAGCCAATATAAAAGTGTTACTGCTATAGGTATTACTAATAATGAATTTCCATAGGAAAAATGGCTCCAATTTCTCATTAACTTAAATGGAATAAATGCAAATACTATAGCGCCAATCATAGAAATAATATTTTGTATTTTGAATTGTCTTATTGCATAATAACTTAATACAGCAGTTATTGGAAATGCAAATATCATAATTATAAACATTCCTATTACAGAACTATTGAATAAATTTCCAAATAAAAACAAAGGAACAGTAATTATTAGGTTTGCTAGAGCAGGGAAATCATATAGTTCAAAATTAAATGGTGCACCTAATTGTATTCCTTGCCACATACTTCCTGTTTTTAACATGTTTTTGTAAGACATATTTGCTAGTAACAAGTCTCCATTTTGAAATCCTAAAACTGTCTCCGGCTTACTCCATGGAAAATACCATACTTTCATAAAATAACATGCTAATATTAAAGCAATTACAAATGTAATGCTCATATACATACATTCTTTTTTTTGTTGTTTTTTTCTTTCATCCATTAAAAAAACCTCTTCTTTTCTATTTATAATGTATTTTTATCAATTGCTTCACGAATACAATTAATATTTTTAATTCTATTCCCTAACTCTAAATTATTTATTTGTATATATGCTGCCATATAATTAAACATCTTTAAATTTATTAATGACATTTACGACATTAGTTTAAGTCGCAATCCACAATATCAAATACTTTTTGTTCTTAATTCTCTTTTAATAAAAACCACTCGTACGCGCCTTTCAATTACTGTTTGCTATACTAATATTACAATCACTACTAACCTTGTTCATTACTAAATGCCCCTATTTCCCTAGCAACCTTAGGAATAATATCTTTTGAATTCCCACCGATTTCATATAAGATGTCACTAACTTTATCTAATAAATGTATATAATTAATTTCGCCAGACTTTTGATTTATTGTATTGATAAAATCTACAATACCATCAACAAAATTCTTAGGTGTATAATATTTATGCACATAATTTTCAGCATTAGTTCCTATTTTTTTTCTATAATCTTCATCTTTGATAAGTTTTTCAAGGTAGTATTCCAACTGATTCTCTTCCTTATCAATGTCAATCTTAACTACTGAGTCATCTGGCAATTCTGCATACCAACCAACATTTGAAACAATAGTAGGTTTTCCTAATTCCATAAACCTTATTAAACTAGCACTAGTTTCTCCCATTGTAGGGTATCTGAGATTTACACATATATCTACAACTTGTAAATACTCATAAACTTCTTCAATTGTCAAATATCCTAAAGTTTTTACTTGATCCTCTAATTTGTATTTATTAATATATTCTTCTAATTTGTAATTAGGATTTCCACCCTCTCCAATTATAAGAATATAAACATTATCCTGTAGATACTTATTTTTTGAAATAACCTCTAAAACCTTATGTATTCTTTTTATAGGTAAAATGAATCCAAAAAAAGCAATTATAGTTTTATTTTCTGGTATTTTAAGCTCAGTTCTATTTTTGATTATCCCCTTGAAATCGCTTGAATAATAGGGTAGATCAAGTTTTATAGCTTTATCTCTTGAATTGCTATTAATTAAATCCTTCAGAAAATCTGAATGAACAATTACACCCTTTGAGTTATCAATTACGCTATTATTTAGCGGAAATTGCATCATATCTTCCATTTCCCAAAATAATTTTCTTGGGGTCTGTAAACTCTTTAATGCCTTTTCAGCAATCTCGCTTCCATATTGTTTTTTTATTTCATCAAAATATTCACCTTGATTACCTTTTTCATTAAACCAATATCCAACAAAAAAATGGTGCAGTACATAGTCATGTAATATTACAATACCCGGATACTGCAGGGATACATCATACATATTACTATGGTAATCAGAATTATTTCCCATATTATATACAATTGCATCATAAGTTTTAAGCATTGGCCATATTTTTTTATCTCTAGAATAGTCTATTACTTTAAATTCATTACATAAATCTGAATTAGGTGTAAATCCACTTACCCAAAGATCAACATGTGCACAGTCTTTTAAATGTCTTACTATCAACTCACTATACTCGCTAATTCCAGATTTTAACGGTGGTAGCGGACTAAACCATGCTATCTTCATACGGTTGTCAACTCCTTAACAACGTTTTCCCAACTGATATTCATATTTTGGATTTTTTTAAAAGCACTCTCTCCCATCATTTTAGCTAACGAACTAGACATCCCTAATCTATCAATTTGTTCAGCTAACTTTATTGCCTTAGGTTCAACAATCATTCCTGACACTTCGTTATCTATAAATTCCGATGGTCCACCACTATCAGTACAAGTTATAAGCGGTTTTTTTGAATACATAGTTTCCATAGTAATATATCCATAATCTTCATCATATGGTATAAAAATTACACCTCTAGCTTTAGCAAATAGTTTGTATTTTTCCTTTTGAGATACAAAATTGAAAAATTTAACCTTTGTCTGCAACTTATATTTCATTACTAATTTCTCCAATTCATCTTTATAAGTACTCATATCGGCACTTCCAACAATATATAATTTTATATCACTCTTCACATATCTCATAGCCTCTATAGCTAAATGTTGTCTTTTTATATCAGTTAACCTACTTGGAAATAAAATATAATCTTCATAATCTTCACAATGTAAATTTTCATAACCAGGACAGGGGTGATAAAGCGGTATGGAATTAATATTATTAAACTTTTCTAATCTATTACTAACATTCTTAGAAATAGTTGTTACTTTTCTTGCTTCTCTAATATATGTGTTATCAGCATTTATTATAGCCCGCTTAACTTCTAACCCTGTCTGTGAGAGATTTAGATCTGAATATTTAGTATCGCAAAGCTCATATGCTTGCCTATGTTGGTGTAAAATCCACATTACTTTATTGGGATTTTGAATATAATAAGCTGGAAATTTAAGCCCAATACATAAATCCACCTTATTTCCACAACTTTCAGATAAATCTAGAAGTCTAGCTGCTAAAATATGTTCCGTTATTTTTTCATGTGGATACCATTTAAAAGGCATAGTAACAATAGCTGCCTCATGCCCTGCCTTTTCTAATGCGACTTTTAAATTTTCCGCCAAAAATTCCGCTCCTCCCCAAATAAATGGTACTTGAACTGTTGAAATTGCAATTTTCATTACTTCCACCCCTTTACTGCATAATCTTGATATCCATACAAAAGTTCATTTAATTTATTAGTATTGTCATCTTCGCCTTTTAACTTATCGTAATCTGATACAGGTGAACTATAACAAACTTTCACATCGCTGAAACCAGTCACCTCTAGTAGATATCTTAGTGTTTGAGAATTAATTGGCTTTTGATGAGTAGGATCAATATAAAAATTCTTAAGAGCAAGTATACTATCTGGATTCACTGTTTCTAATATAATTACACCACCTGGTTTTAATTTCACAAGTGCAAGTTCAATTAACTCGTTTAGTTCTTCTTGTGATAAATGTTCTACAACTTGAAATGCCGTAATTGCACATAAACTTTCATCATCTACGGAATATAAAAATTCAATAACATTCCCTTTTATAGAATCCAATCCTTTCTTTTTACAAACTTCTATCATAAATTCATTTAAATCTATTCCTTTTGCAGGTATCTCATTTTCTTTACATAATTCTAAAAATTCACCTCTACCTCCACCAACCTCTAACAAATAACCACTACATTTATTGAATGCCTTCCTAACATCATCAACATATATTTTCTGTCTTTCTTTTATAAGATGTTCCGGTCCTCTAAACTGTTGTTCAAAATTAAAATAGTTACTATCGTTTGCTAATAGGTTTTCTATTTCACTAACTTTCAGATTTTGAAAGTTATAATCTTCCTTTAGCATTTTAGTTTTTTTCAAATATTGAATTGCAACAGCAACTTTTGTATTCAAAAATTTTGTTTCCGTGAAACAATTATCAACTTTTTTATTTATGTTTCCTTGTTCTTTTTGCAAATTTAATTCTAATTCTTTAAATTTTTTTTCAAACATTTCATCCAAATGAGTATTTTGGTTCAACAATTGTTGATTAACCTGCTGAATACTTATACTTAAGGAATTATTTTTCTCCCTTAACACCTCATTTTCATTAATTAAGTTCAAAAACTCATCGCCAATATCGTTAATTTTCTTGTTAGTTTCTAAATACTTACTTTCAAATTTGCTGATTTTTTCGTTTGTTATTTGTTCATTTTCCTTTTTT
>JBLHPD010000246.1:0-6637 GCA_047624165.1 Clostridium sp.
TCTAATAGGTACCATTATAGTATTTATTCCTACTTCCTTCATAGCCAAAAATGCTGTATCTACAATATGTTTAACTGGTTCTATTTTTTCTTTCATATTAAAATATTGATCTTTAACTTCTATTTCAACTGTACCTTCTCCATATTTACTGTTTAGTTTATCTGCTATATTTTTAATAAATATCTTCCTATTTTCAAAGTTTTCACTATTAAAATCTCTTATAATATATTGAAGTTTTGTTTCTTCAACTTCTCCATTAAGAGAAATCAAATGGTAGAATCCTTCATAGCCTTCTGTAGTTGCTGGTGTCTCATTTTGTGGCATCAAATTCACAAATTCATTTGCTATAAGAGTAGAGTGAATCATCTTTCCTTTTGCTGAGCCTGGATGAACATTTCTTCCATGAATACAAATTTTTGCTCCCGCTGCATTAAAATTCTCGTATTCTAATTCCCCAATAGTCCCGCCATCCATAGTATATGCAAAATCTGCATCAAACTTTTTCACATCAAAAATATCTGCACCACGCCCTACTTCCTCATCCGGTGTAAATCCAATACAAATCGTACCATGTGGAATATGGGGATTTTCTACTAAATATTCTACAGCAGCCATTATTTCCGAAATACCAGCTTTATCATCAGCTCCAAGCAGTGTAGTTCCGTCTGTAGTAATAAGAGTTTTCCCTATGTAATCTTTTAATTCTGGAAAATCCTTTGGAGATAATACTATGCTATTTTCTCTATTTAAAATTATATCTTTTCCATCATAATTGTAAACAAATTTAGGCTTAACATCTTTTCCTGATATATCTGGAGCCGTATCCATATGCGCTATAAACCCTATAACTGGCACCTTTTTCTCTAAGTTTGAGGGAATCGTCGCCATTACATAACCATTATCATCTACACTTGCCTGCTTAAGTCCCATACCCTTTAATTCTTTGACTAATTCATTCGCAAGTATCATTTGCCCCGTCGTGCTTGGTACCGTAGTTGACTCCTCATTAGATTTAGTATCGTAGCTTACATATTTTAAAAATTTTTCTACAACTTTTGACATATGCTCATCTCCTTATTTTTTCTTTAAAAAATTATCAATTAATTTTTCTGCCATCCTCTTTTGCATATTAGCTTTATTAATGAGTAACAATATCATTAATATTAATTCTATTAACTCCCCATCTTCTCTTCCCATTTCCTTAATTTTACCTTTTATAAATTCTGTGTCTTTATCTATATCACATGCGAATTCTTGATTTTGAACTTTTTTTATGTCTACAAAATTGTTATATAAATCTTCTAGTGAAAGACTTGTATCTCCTGGAGCTTTTACATCAATAATAGAATCAAATACTGTATTAATATCACTAATTGATATTATCTGTTTCAAATTATAAATAAGCGTCAACAGTATCATATGTTCATTGGTATATTTCTTGTTTTTTGCTGGCATTAAAACTTTACCTTTAGTATAGTTATTAATCATAGTTTTTGTAAGAATTTTATCTTCTTCATATCTTTTCAGAGTCCCAAGCTTTTCATTAAAAAAAGTTGTAACCTGATCCATATATAAATCTACGCAGGGTATCCCCATTAAACTAATATCTTTTGTTGCTATAATCTCTTGAACTAAATTATTTAAACTTTCCTTATTATACTCCATTTCTTTCACCTCTCCCTCATTATATAGCATAGATTACGCATAATCTACAATGAGTAATCGATATTTACTAATATCTCCTCATAATATTTTTATTATTCCTAAGCTATACAGTGCAATTTAACTACATCTTAAATTATTGCCTAAATTCACTAAAAATATATATATTTTCAATATTGATATTTACTATTTTATATTGTATTATTGATATATACATAATCTAGTTTTTAAAACTACGTATAATATAATTCTAACTGGCTAACATATATCTAGTTAGAATCTAGTGCAAATAATCTATCTTAGATTGAAGATCCCCTTACATAATAAATTATTATATTTTTTTAAAGGAGTGAGTGATTTGTTATCAAAATTTAGAGAACCTATAAGTAGCCTCACACATTTGCTTGGTGCCTTTTTATCCACAATAGGATTAATACTACTGATTAAATATTCTTTAGATACTACCAATGTATATAACACTGTTATGCTATCAGTATTCGGGGTAAGCTCAATACTACTTTACTGTGCAAGTTCAACTTATCATAAGTCCTTATCTTCAAAAAAGACTATTAAAGTACTTAGAAGAGTAGATCATTCTATGATTTACATTCTAATTGCAGGAACATATACTCCTATCTGCTTGATTGCTTTAAAAGGCGCTATCGGAACCTTCCTTTTCTTAGGCATTTGGCTTTTAGCTCTTATAGGAATCCTTATGAAAATAGTTTGGTTTGATGCTCCTAGATGGTTATACACTGGATTTTATATTTTAATAGGTTGGCTTTCTATTTTCGCCGTTGTACCTATTATAAAAGCTGTATCCATAGGTGGTTTTATGTGGTTACTAGCTGGTGGACTCTTTTACACTGCAGGTGGTATTATATATGCCACTAAATGGCCCAAAATTAATTTAAAACTTTTTGGATTTCATGAAATATTTCACATTTTTATTATGCTAGGTAGTCTTTGCCATTATATACTTATGTTTAAGTACATAATGTACATTAACTAATATTGCAATAGCTATTATTAAATGGTAGAATTATAATCAATAATTTTACTGAGAGTAGGGATGAAAATTATGATAAACTTATCAAATGGAACAACTTTTGAAGAGTACTTAAAGCAATCCGAACTAAAATATGGAGATATTCAACGTGTAACCTATAACTCTACTATTTTGTCCTTAAACACTAAACAGTCTCTTCAAAATTTAACTTCAATTGTAAATGTAGCTGTTTTTTCTGAAGGATACTGTCCTGATTGCATTGTTACCTTACCCTTCATTAAGAGAATGGCAGAAGAAAACAAAAACATACATTTATATTGTTTCCCTAAAAGTGGGTATGAAAAATTTTTAGAAGAATATACAGGTGATACAAGGATTCCAACTATAATAACCTTTGATTCGGATATGAGTCCAAAGGGAGCCTATGTAGAGTTTCCAAAAAAAGTATTAGATATGATGACTCCCTTAAAAATTGAAGAAAAGAAAAATCTAGTTAATGATTATAGGCAAGGAAAATACAATCCCATTATTGAACAAGAACTTCTAGATATAATCCTATAAAAAAGAAAGTATATATTACTATGTAGTCTAATATATACTTTCTTTAATTTTCTTAAAGCCTAAATTCTAGCTATTCCCATTTAGAAATTCACAATAAGGAGCTATAGGACACACCTCGCAATTAGGTTTCCTCGCTTTACATATTCTTCGTCCATGCCATATAATGAAGTGATGAGCATCACTCCACATTTTTTTGGGAATATTTTTCATAAGCTGCTCTTCTACCTCTTCGACGTTTTTTCCTGATGCAAGGCCAATTCTTTTTGAAACTCTAAAAACATGAGTATCTACCGCTATAGCTGGAATACCAAATGCATTAGATAATACCACATTAGCAGTTTTTCTACCTACACCGTTAAGCTCTATTAATTCTTCCATGGTGCTTGGTACCCGGCCTTTATGTTTTTCTAATATAAGTTTTGTAGCAGCTAAAATATTTTTACTTTTATTATTGAAAAACCCACAGCTTTTAATCTTTTCGCCTAGTTCCACCTGAGATAAAGTAATCATAGCCTCTGGTGTATTGTACTGCGTGTATAGCTTTTTTGTAACAATATTTACTCGTTCATCTGTACATTGTGCTGATAGTATGGTAGAAACTAAAAGCTCATAATGATTGGTGAAATCCAAACCACACTTTGCTCCCGCATATGTTTCATTAAGGATTTGTAGCACTTCTTTGATGTTTTTTTTATTCAACTAAATCACCTACTTTTATTGACAATCTACTTCCTAAGATTATTCTATCACAATATATGTTAAAATAACCTATCAACTCAGAAATTAATAAAAATACGCTACTTACCCCATAACGAGGCAAACAGCGTATAATCTTATTATTTAGCACCAATTCCTTTTGCACTTAATTTTTGGAGCATATCAGTAGTCATTTTTGCCAAATCATATTCGGCGATAAATCCCCACTCATCTTTAGCGCAACTTGAATCCATTGAATTTGGCCATGAATCAGCGATTCCTTGTCTTATTGGGTCTACATTATAATCCATTATAAAACCTGGTATATGCTTTTTAATTTCAGAAGCTATTTCTTCTGGTTCAAAACTCATAGCTGCAATATTAAATGCATTTCTGTGTATTAATTTTGATGCATCGGCTTCCAATAAATTAATTATTGCATTTATTGCATCCGGCATATACATCATATCCATTTTTGTACCCCTCGCAATGAATGATGTGTATTTTCCTGACTTTAATGCTTCATAATATATATCAACAGCATAGTCAGTTGTTCCCCCACCTGGTAGAACTTCATAAGAAATTAGTCCGGGGAAACGAACTCCTCTAGTATCAACTCCAAATTTCTTATTATAATAATCACATAATAATTCTCCAGCAACTTTATTTACACCATACATAGTTGTTGGTCTTTGAATTGTATCTTGAGGAGTATTATCTTTAGGAGTAGTTGGACCAAAAGCGCCTATAGAACTTGGGGTAAAAAACTTGCATTTCACTTCTCTAGCAACTTCTAATGCATTTACAAGTCCACCCATGTTTATATTCCAAGCGAGCAGTGGTTTTGCTTCAGCTGTTGCTGATAATAGTGCTGCTAAATGAATTAATGTATCTATTTCATATTTTTTAGCAAGGTAAATCATAGCTTTATAATCAGTTACATCCAGTAATTCAAACGGTCCTGAAGTAACTACTGGGCTATTCTCTAGCCTTCTTAAATCTGTAGCTATTACATTCTCGCTCCCATAAATTTCTCTCATTTTCATTACTAGTTCTGAACCTATTTGTCCTAAGGCCCCTGTTACTAATATTTTTTTCATTGTGTACCCTCCAAATTTAAATAAATAACGTAAAATATTATAAATATCTTAATATTATTTAGTACAACACATATTTATTACGTGTTGTACTAATATTAAATATATTTTTTATATACATCTTTATTCTATGATACCCATATTTTTATTTTATTATGTCCATTTCTCTACCTACTTTTGCATAAATAGTTAAAGCCTTATCTAACATTTCTTTTGTATGCGCCGCTGTAGGCATATTTCTTACTCTTCCTGTTCCTTTTCTAACAGTTGGAAATACTATCGATTTTGCATAAACTCCGTTTTCAAAAATATTCTTACTAAATTCTTGAGTTTTAACTTCATCTCCTATTATACATGGAGTAATTGGAGTTTCACTATTCCCAATATCAAAGCCTAGTTCTTTTAAACCCTTTTTCAAATAATTCGCATTTTCCCAAAGTTTATCATGTAACTCAGTGCTTTCTGTAAGTATGTTTATAGCCTCAATACAAGCCCCTGCTGAACCTGGAGTTAGAGATGTTGAAAATAGGAAAGGCCTTGCACGAACCATGAGCCAATCAATTAAGTCCTTTGTTCCAGCTACATATCCACCTACTACTCCAATGGCCTTAGATAGTGTTCCAATTTGAAAATCTATTTTATCTGATAGTCCAAAGTGATGTACAGTACCTACACCTTTACCTAATACTCCTGAACCATGAGCATCATCTACATATGTTATTAAGTCAAACTCTTCTGCTATTTTCACAATTTCTGGTAGTTTAGCGATATCACCGTCCATAGAGAATACACCATCAGTAATAACCATGATTTTTTCATATAGACCTGATTCTACCGCTTCTTTCGCCTTATTTTTTAAATCTACCATATCAGAGTGTTCAACTCTTATAATTTTGGCACCGGATAATCTACAACCATCTATTATTGATGCATGATTTAATGAATCTGAAAGGATTGCATCTTTTTTATTCATCACTGCCGAAATTGCCCCCATATTACAATTAAACCCTGATTGGAAAGCAATCGCTGCCTGCGTATGTTTAAATTTAGCAAGTTTTTGCTCTAATTCGGTATGAATTTCTAATGTACCATTTATTGTTCTAACCGCACCTGCACCCACGCCATATTTCTTAGTTGCTTCAATAGTTGCTTCAATCATTCTAGGACTCGTAGCAAGTCCTAAATAGTTATTTGAAGATAAGTTAATTAATTCTTTATCTCCAATCGTAATAACTGCTCCATTTTCACCCTTTAATATATTTATTACGTTATATAATCCTTTACTCTTCAAATCTTCTAAATTTTCTTTTAAAAATTTTCTTAATACTTTACTTCCCATGGTAACATTCCTCCAACCTTTTATTTTGTAAATTTTTTATTTTTAATCATGTTAAAAAAAAGCAAGGATTTCAATTTCAAATGAAAATCCTTGCTTTCATAAATCTATTTTCATTATTACCTATTTTGCAATGGAATATACTCCTCTATATTGCTGTGGTAACAACTCAGCTATACCTAACATTATTTCATTCATAGCCCTATCGTAATACTCATTTTTATCTTCATCCTCATTTTTAATCGGAAGCGTAATCGGATCACCAACATTAATATT
>JBLHPD010000247.1:0-6536 GCA_047624165.1 Clostridium sp.
AGAACAGTGTTTGATAAATCCAATTCCCCAGATTCAAACCTGGTAGTTGGAGAAGTAATAGATCATCCAGGAAAGTGGTCTAGTTACCCACCTCATTATCATCCACAACCAGAAATATATTTCTACAAATTTAATCCAGAGAATGGATATGGTTTCTCTGAGCTAGGTGAAGATGCTGTTAAATTAAGACAAAATGATACAGTAAAGATATTGGACAATGCAACGCATCCCCAAATAACAGCGCCTGGCTATGCAATGTATTACCTTTGGGTAATAAGGCATTTAGATGGCAATCCATACATTACTCCAACCTTTGTTCCAGAGCACCTTTGGGTAACGGAGCCAGATGCTAAAATATGGCCAGATAGGGCATATTCAAAAAAATAATCAGTCAGTATGCTAGTCTATTTTGTATCAGACTGCGTCGGCAGAACCTTTGGATAGTACAACTATCCGCAGGATGTGTCTCCTTGTCTGAAGCAAAATATTCGTCGCATCTTTGACTTATTATTTTCTTTCATATGCCTAAATTATATATAGGAGGGTGAGTGCATGAAAACTGTAAGATTAACAATGGCACAAGCACTTGTTAAATTTTTAGATAACCAATATGTAGAATTTGATGGAAATGAACAAAAGTTTATTAAAGGTATATTTACAATTTTCGGACATGGCAATGTGCTTGGCCTGGGTCAAGCACTAGAACAAGATCCTGGTGATTTAATAGTTCATCAAGGAAGAAATGAACAAGGTATGGGTCATATAGCAATGGGGTTTGCAAAGCAAAAGCATAGAAAACAAATATATGCTGTAACTTCATCTGTAGGACCCGGCGCAGCAAATATGGTAACAGCAGCAGCTACGGCTACAGCAAATAGAATTCCTGTACTTTTTTTGCCAGGGGATGTATACGCTTGCAGGCAGCCAGATCCAGTGCTTCAGCAAGTGGAACAATTTAATGATTTAAGTATAAGTACAAATGATGCTTTTAAAGCTGTGAGTAGATATTGGGACAGGATAGTAAGACCAGAACAGTTAATGAGTGCAGCAATAAATGCAATGAGAGTACTTACAGATCCAGCAGATACAGGGGCAGTTACTTTAGCATTACCTCAAGATGTTGAAACGGAAGCGTATGATTATCCAGAAACATTTTTCAAGAAGAGAGTACACAGAATAGAAAGAAGACCTGCAACAAAAGAGATGATTCAAGATGCATTAGAATTGATTGTAAGAAAAAAGAAACCAATACTTATATGTGGCGGAGGGGTAAGATACTCGCAGGCAGCGGAAGCTTTAAAAAATTTCGCAGAAAAATTCAATATACCTTTTGGAGAAACCCAAGCGGGAAAAAGTGCAATTGTATGGGATCATGAATTAAATTTAGGTGGTATTGGAACAACAGGAAATTTAGCTGCAAATATTATTGCTCAAAAAGCAGATCTGGTAATAGGAGTAGGGACGAGATATACAGACTTTACTACAGCATCAAAATCACTATTTCAAAATGAAGAAGTTGAGTTTTTAAATATAAATGTAGCAGAATTTGATGCATATAAATTAGACGCCGTGAAAGTTGTAGCAGATGCTAAAGTTGCATTAGAAGCCATCGGAGAAGAATTAGAGAAAGTAGGATATAAATCAGAATATACATCCGAAGTAAAAGAAGTGAAATTGCAATGGATAACAGAATTGAATAGATTGTTCAATTTAGAATATAGTGGAGAAGGGTTTACACCTGAAGTTTCTGGACATCTTGACCATGTACTAGAAGAGTTTGGAAAGCAAACAGGATCTTATTTAACACAAACAAGGGTACTTGGAGTCTTAGATGAAATGTTAGATGATAATGCAATCATAGTTGGTGCATCAGGAAGTCTGCCGGGTGATCTACAAAGAGTCTGGAGACCCAAAGCACCGAATACCTACCATATGGAATATGGGTATTCATGTATGGGTTATGAAGTAAATGCAAGCCTAGGAGCAAAACTTGCAGCACCAGATCAAGAGGTATATACATTTTTAGGGGATGGCTCTTATATGATGTTACATTCAGAGCTTCCAACCTCTATACAAGAAAGAAAGAAAATAAATGTTCTAGTATTCGATAACATGGCATTTGGATGTATTAATAATTTGCAAATAGCTAATGGAATGGGAAGCTTTGGAACTGAATTTAGATTTAGAAATGAAAAAACTGGTAAATTAGATGGCGACTTAGTACCAATAGATTTTGCAATGAGTGCAGCAGCTTATGGTTGTAAAACTTATGCAATTAAAACGGTAGAGCAGCTAAGAGCAGCGATTATTGATGCTAAGAAACAAACTGTATCTACGTTGTTTGATATTAAAGTATTACCAAAAACAATGACTGATGGATACGACGCTTGGTGGAGATGTGGAGTCGCTGAGGTTTCAGAAAAAAAGAGTATTCAAAAGGCTAGTGAGGACATGAAAGCTGGAATAGCTAAAGCAAGACAATACTAGGGATTTATAAATAGTAAATTTGTATTAAATATAATAAATTGATCTAAAGTGAAAGGAATGAATATTATGTTTGAAAATAAAAATATTAGGATAGGAATACATCCAATGACTTGGACCAATGATGATTTACCAGAACTTGGTAAAAACAATACGTTTAAACAATGTGTAAGTGAAATAGCACTTGCAGGTTTTGTAGGTTCTGAAATTGGAAGCAAGTACCCAATGGATGCCGATGTCTTAAAGAAGGAATTAGATCTAAGAGGGTTAAGTATTTCAGGTTGGTGGTTTAGTTCGTTTTTAACAACAAAACCATATGAAGAAACAGCTGAAGCTTTCAGAAAGCATGTACAGTTTTTAAATAAAATGGGTTCAAAAATAGTAGTTTTCTCAGAACAGGGACATGGAATACAAGGACAGATGAATACACCAATATTCGCGAGTAAGCCAGTGTACACAGAGGAAGAATGGACTAAGTTAATAGATGGATTACATAAATTAGCGGGTATTGCAGCTGAATATGATGTAAAGATAGCTTTCCATCACCATATGGGTACTGGTGTTCAAACAGCTGCTGAAATTGATAGATTAATGGAAGCAACTGATCCAAAAAAAGTATTTTTACTATTTGATTCAGGACATTTAACTTTCTCAGGAGAAGATGCAGTAGCAGTTCTTAAAAAACATGTAGATAGAGTAGCTCATGTTCATCTTAAAGATGTAAATAAGGATGTTGTTGCAAAATGTAAAGCTGAAAAATGGAGTTTCTTAAAGGCTATACTTGATGGTTGTTTTGCAATGCCAGGAGATGGAGATGTTGACTTTGAATCAATTTTCAAGATACTTGATGAAAGTAAATATGAAGGTTGGTTTGTTGTTGAAGCTGATATAGATCCAGGAAAAACAGACGCATTAGAATATGCTATAAAGGCAAGAAAATATATTAAAGAAAAATCAGGGTTATAGGAGGAATTATTAAATGGGAAAAATTAAAGTAGGCATTATAGGCGCAGGAAGAATAGGAAAATTACATGCGGAAAATTTAATAAATAACATCAGTAGCGTTGAAGTAAAGTCTATAGCAGATGTATTTGCAGATAAAATAGAAGATTGGGCTCATTCCATTGGAATTAAGAATGTCTATACAGATTATCACGACATATTAAATGATCCGGAAATAGATGCTATACTTATTTGTTCTTCAACAAATACACATTCACCAATCTCAATAGAAGCAGCAAAAGCAGGTAAGCATATATTCTGTGAAAAACCAATTGATTATGATCTTGATAGAATTCATGCTGTATTAGATGCAGTAAAGACTGCGGGAGTTAAATTTCAAGTTGGATTTAACAGAAGATTTGACCATAATTTTAAAGCAGTTAGAGATATGGTTAAGGCTGGTAAAATAGGTGATCCACATATAATAAAGGTTACTTCAAGAGACCCTGAACCACCATCAGCTGAGTATGCAAAGGTATCTGGTGGAATGTTCTTAGATATGACTATTCATGATTTTGATATGGTAAGGTACTTATCTGGCAGTGAAGTTGATGAAGTATATGCAGCAGCTGCTGTATTAGTAGATCCGGCCATAGGCGCAGCAGGAGACGTTGATACTGCTCTTATTACACTAAAGTTTAAAAATGGAGCAATTGGTGTAATAGATAACAGTAGGAAAGCTGTTTATGGATATGATCAAAGAGTAGAGGTTTTCGGATCAAAAGGTGGAATAAACGTTTCTAATGATACAGGAAGTTCAGCAGTTTTAAGTACATCAGAAGGCGTATTTAGTGATAAACCAAAATATTTCTTCTTAGAAAGATATAAGGATTCATTTATAACAGAGCTTAAAGAGTTCTTTGAGGCAATTGAGGAAAATAAAGAAACACCAGTTACAGGTATAGATGGATTAAAGCCAGTTCTAATAGCATTTGCTGCAAAGAAGTCACTATTAGAAGGCAGAGCGGTAAAAGTAGAAGAATAGATTTGTTTCACTAACCTAGACTGTTTAACTTGGTAGGGGGGGCTCCTACCATTTTTTATAAGAGTTATTTATTTGAGATAATAATTTTTTCAATTACAGTAAAAGATTCATATTACAAATTAAACTTTTTGTTAAATAGTTAGGGGGGGGTAATTACATATGTTAGCAAATAAGAAAATTAAAACAAAGGTACTTATATTATCATCGCTAATGATATTTATTACTTGTATTGTAGGAGGATTAGGCTATTATTTTATATTAAATTCAAAGAACTCTATGGATTCAATGTATAAAAACAACTTATTATCAATCCAATATCTCAATGATGCAAGGGCTCAATCAAGAGCAATGGAAGCAAACATTTCATATGTGATTTTAGATGCGCAGAGACCATTAAATCAACTGATAACCTTGAAGGATGATAATTTATGCTCGGTTGCATTGAATGAAGATATAAAAAAAATTAAGGGAGTTTATCTTGATGATAAATCCCTAAAAAAATTATCTGAAATAGAAAGTGATTTAGTAGCTTACACTGAAAAACGAAAAGAAGTAATTAAGTTGGCACAAGATGGTAAGCAAGAAGAAGCCTATGCTAAACTTCTTGATATAAAAATAGTTAGCGATACATTTCAGAATAATTTAATGGCTATGGCTAAGGCAAATGTTGAAAAGGCACAAACAATTACTTCAAGTAACGATAGATACTTTCAAACTTCGATAAAAGTATTTATATCTATAATACTTCTAGGGATAGCTCTTGGAGTAACAGCTGCAATATTTATTTCCAAAAGCATATCAAAGCCTTTAACAGTGGCTGTGAAACATTTAAATTTAGTAGCAAATAGAGAGCTTTCAACAGATATTCCACTAGCTCTTTTAAAAAGAAAAGATGAAGTTGGGGATATTGTTAAGGCAGTAGATGCTATGAAAAATTCTTTGAAGAATATTATGACTCAGGTAATGGGCGAATCAGAGAATACAGTAAATAATGTTAACGGTGTTCAAGAATTAATAGAGCAGCTCAATATAAATACTCATGATGTATCTTCTATTACTGAAGAATTATCTGCAAGTATGGAAGAAACAGCTGCCTCTACTGAGGAAATTAAGGCATCATCGGATGAACTAAACGAAGTAATACAAGGAATTGCTAATAATGCTCGAGAGAGTGAAGCCTATGCAAATCAAATTAATGAGAGAGCTACAGGACTCAAACAATCAGCAGTAGCTTCAACAAAGCTTGCAACTGAAGTTTATGAAGATACAAAAGAAAAGTTAGAACAAGCTATCAGAGAATCAAAGATAGTTAGTCAAATTAATCTACTTACCGATGATATTTTAAAAATATCTTCTCAAACAAATTTATTAGCGCTTAATGCTGCTATTGAGGCAGCTAGAGCAGGTGAAGCAGGTAAGGGGTTTGCGGTTGTTGCAGAGGAAGTTAAAAAGTTAGCAGAACAATCGAATAGTACGGCTGAAAAAATTCAGAAAATGACCAATAACGTAATTACATCTGTGGAAAATCTATCAAAAGGATCATTTGATATTCTAGAATTTGTAGATACAAGGGTTAAAAAAGATTATGATGCATTAACAGTCACAGCAGAAAAGTATACCGAGGATGCAGTATATATGCAAAAATTCGCTTCTAATTCAAATAAGTCTTCACAAGAATTGTTGGTCTCAATACAGAATATGGTAAATTGTATTGAAGAAATTGCTAGGGCTACAAATGAAGGTGCAAGTGGAAATACTATTATTGCACAGAAGATATTGGATATAGTTAATCAATCTGATGAGATACATTGTAAATCAAATGAATCAATAGAGTGTACGGAGAAAGTATTAGAGGTGGTTTCTACATTTAAGATTTAAGTAAATAAAAGAGGAATACTTATCAAGTAAGGCTAAAAATTTGTAAAAAATTTGATAAAAAATTAGGAGGAATTGACAATGATAAAAGTAGGAGTTGCCGGATTTGGAGTAATAGGACAAAGATTAGCTGATGGAGTAGCATTGCAAAAGGACATGGAACTTGTAGGGGTAGCAGATGTTTCGCCAA
>JBLHPD010000248.1:0-6510 GCA_047624165.1 Clostridium sp.
TTAATAGTAAGCTCGAGGATATAAAATTTAAGGATAAAAAGTTGAAAAGCATAATAGTAAATGGTGAAGAAATACCTTGTGATAATCTCATTTTAGCCCCAGGGCATAGTTCCCGCGATACATATGAGATGTTATATGAAAAAGGGGTATTTATGTCTAGCAAACCATTTGCAGTGGGAGTTCGAATAGAGCATCCACAAGATATGATTAATGAAAATCAATATGGCAAATATGCGAGCCACCCAAAACTAAAAGGTGCAGATTACAAACTTACTTATAAAAGTGAAAAATTGGGCAGAGCAGTATATAGCTTTTGTATGTGTCCCGGTGGATCAGTAGTATCAGCTGCATCTGAACAGGGCTGCCTTGCAATAAATGGCATGAGTGAACACAAGAGAGATAAACAAAATGGAAACTCAGCCATAGTTGTATCTGTAGGTCCTAAAGATTTCGCCTCAGATAACCCACTGGCGGGCATTGAGTTTCAGAGGCATTATGAGTCGCTGGCGTATACGCTTGGAGGATCAAACTATAATGCACCAGTACAATTAGTTGGAGACTTCCTAAATGGCAGAGTTAGCAGCGAAATAGGCAGTGTAAAACCAAGCTATACACCAGGACATAAGTTTGCTGATATTAATAAGTGTTTACCTAGTTATGTAACAGACGCTATAAAAGAGGCTTTACCTAAATTCGATTATAAAATAAATGGTTTTGCAAGAGAAGACGCAATTCTTACTGGTATTGAAACAAGAACATCAGCACCAGTAAGGATTGATAGAAATGAGAAACTCCAAAGTATATCTCTTGGCGGCCTATATCCAGCAGGAGAAGGAGCAGGATATGCAGGTGGAATAATTTCTGCGGCTGTTGATGGATTAAAAGTCGCGGAAAGTATAATGAAAGAATGGAAACATGTATAAAAGTGGAGGTGTTTAAATGAGTGCAAAAGGATATATTTTAGCTATAAATCCTGGTTCAACATCAACTAAGTTATCAATATTTAAAGATAAAGATTGTGTTGTTACATCAAATTTGACCCATAGCGCAGATGAAATTAAGAAATTCAAGAGAATTTATGACCAAAAAGACATGAGAACTGCATTAATATTAGAGTGGCTTGAGAAAGAAAATATTGCACTTGAAGATTTAATTGCAGTAGTTGGTAGAGGTGGATTGTTAAGACCTATGCCAGGTGGTACATATGAAATATCGTCGAAAATGTTAGATGATTTAAAAATAGGATATCAGGCAGAACATGCTTCTAACCTAGGGGGAGTAATAGCCTACAAAATCGCAAAAAAGGTTAATATACCAGCATTTATAGTAGATCCCGTTGCAGTAGATGAGATAATTGACGTTGCGAGGATATCAGGACTTCCAGAGATTCCAAGACGTTCGTTGGTTCATGCCTTAAATATAAAAGCAGTAACGAGAAGGGTGTGTACTAAACTACATAAGAGTTTTGATAACAGCACTTATGTAGTTGCACATATTGGTGGAGGAATCTCTGTGTCTCCAGTTAAAAATGGAAGAATATTGGATGCAAACAATGCCAACGAAGAAGGTCCTTTTTCACCAGAGCGAACTGGGGGGCTTCCAGTAGGAGATTTAGCAAAGCTTGCTTTCAGTGGTAAATATACTCTTCCTCAGTTAAAGAAAAAGTTAACAGGAGAAGGTGGACTAGTAGCTTATCTAAATACCAACGATGGGAGAATTGTTGATAAGATGATAGACGAGGGTGATGCTAAGGCAGAGCTTATTTTAAAAGCTATGGCATATCAAATTGCTAAAGAAATAGGTGCTATGGCAACAGTGGTTTGTGGTGAAATTGATGCTATAATCCTTACGGGGGGACTGGCTTATAATACGAGACTTACTACCTGGATAAGGGAAATGGTAAGTTTTATAGCCAATGTTGAATTAGTACCAGGAGAAGATGAGATGTTAGCTTTAGCAGAGGGAGCGCTCAGAATAATAAATAAAGAAGAAAAAGCTAAAATATATGAAAAAGAAACAAAATAGAAAATACGAGGAGTGTAATCCAATGATCAAAACTTTTGATAAAGTATTAAACACAGCAAAGTCACAAGGAATGAAAATCGTAGTAGTAGCAGTAGCACAGGATGAACCAGTACTTGAAGCAGTGCGCGATGCTAAGAAAAATGGCATAGCAAATGCAATACTAGTAGGAGATAAAGAAAAAATAATCTCCATTGCGAGTAGCATAGGAATGGATGTGGAAGAGTTTGAAATTATAGATGAGAAAGATGTTAAAAAAGCAGCATTAACTGCAGTTCAGATAGTATCCACAGGAAAGGCTGACATGCTTATGAAAGGACTATTAGAGACATCAACTTTCTTAAGGGCTGTATTAAACAAAGAAGTAGGTCTACGAACTGGAAAACAAATGTCACACGTAGCAGTATTTGAAGTGCCAAGCTATGATAGATTAATATTTTTAACAGATGCTGCATTCAATATGTATCCAGAATTAAAAGAAAAAATAGATATAATAAATAACTCGGTAGCAGTAGCAAAAGCTTGCGGTGTTGAACTTCCTAAAGTGGCAGCAGTTTGCGCGGTAGAAGTAGTAAATGCGAATATGCCGGCAACACTAGATGCAGCAATGCTTTCAAAAATGAATGATAGAGGGCAGATAAAGGGATGTATTGTTGATGGACCTTTAGCATTAGATATTGCAATATCCGAAGAGGCGGCAAGACATAAAAAAGTAGGAGGCCAAGTAGCGGGTAAAGCGGATATTCTTTTAATGCCTAATATTGAAGCTGGAAATGTAATGTACAAATGTTTAAATTATACCACTAAGTCTAAAAGTGGTGCTATTCTAGTAGGAACTTCTGCTCCAGTTATATTAACGTCTAGAGCGGATACACCTGAAACAAAATTAAATTCCATAGCACTAGCGGCATTAGTTGCAGAATATAATAAACATTAGAGTACAAAGGAGGAACAATATGTCATATAAATTATTAATTATTAATCCAGGTTCAACGTCCACTAAAATAGGTGTGTATGAAGATGAAAATGAAATTTTAGAAGAAACACTAAGACATTCATCAGAAGAAATAGGTAATTTTGAAGGTATATTTGAACAGCTTAATTTCAGAAAAGACGTTATATTGAATATACTTAAAGAAAAGAACTTTGATATAAATACTTTGGACGCCATAGTAGGTAGAGGTGGACTTCTAAAACCTATCGAAGGTGGTACTTATGCTGTAAATGAAGCTATGCTTAACGATTTAAAAATTGGAGTGCAAGGAGAACATGCTTCAAATTTAGGTGGAATAATTGCAAATGAAATTGCGAAATATTTAAATATACCAGCATTTATAGTTGATCCAGTAACTGTGGATGAGCTGATAGATGTGGCTAGAATATCAGGTCTGCCAGAAATAGAAAGAGTGTCTATTTTTCATGCATTAAACCAAAAAGCAGTAGCTAGAAGATATGCAAAAGAAAATGGAAAAAAATATGAAGAAATTAATTTAATAGTAGCGCACCTTGGAGGCGGAATTTCAGTAGGAGCTCACGAGGCTGGAAGAGTTATTGATGTTAACAATGCACTAGATGGAGATGGCCCATTCTCACCAGAAAGGGCAGGAGGATTACCAGTAGGTGATTTAGCTAAAATGTGCTTTAGTGGGAAATACACGCTAGATGATATAAAGAAAAAGATAAATGGAAAAGGTGGCTTTGTTGCTTACCTTAACACAAACGATGCTAGAGAAGTAGAAGATAAAGCACAAGCCGGTGATGTAAAGTGCAAATTGATTTCAGATGCTATGGGATATCAAGTAGCTAAGGAAATTGGAAAATGTGCAGCAGTTTTATCGGGTAAAGTAGACGCTATAATTTTAACTGGAGGAATAGCTTATGGAAAGCCTATGGTTAATTATATAAAAGAAAGAGTAGAATTCATAGCGAATGTGGTAGTTTATCCAGGTGAAGATGAATTATTAGCATTAGCTGAAGGTGGCCTCAGAGTATTAAGTGGTAAAGAGAAGGCAAAAGAGTATAAATAATAAATTATAATAATAAGGCACCTTCAAATAAATAGTAAGCTAGTATGCTACTATTTATTTGAATGGGCCTTATGAAAATTAATGAAGGGAAAGAGTGATGCAATGAGTAGAATTAGAGTATTTACAGGTCATTTCGGTAGTGGAAAGACAGAAATCGCAATTAATTATGCAATAAATCTTGCAAAAGAAGGGAAGAAAGTTGTAATAGCTGACTTAGATATAGTAAATCCTTATTTTTGTGTAAGAGATGTGAGAAAGAAATTAGAGGAGTATGGAATAAGAGTTATAGCATCGAACCCAGAACTAGTTAATGCGGAACTCATGGTAGTACCAGCAGAAATAATAGCTGTTTTTAATGATAAAAGCTATGAGGTTGTAATAGATGTAGGCGGAGATGACGCAGGCTCAATAGCCCTTGGACAGTATAATAGGTTTTTTGTAGAGGAACCCTATGATATGTTTTTTGTTATAAATACCAATAGACCCAATACATCGAATTCTACAGATATTGTGGAATACTTTAAAGCAATAGAAAGAGCTTCAAGACTTTCAATATCACATTTAATTTCAAATGCTAATATATCTTATGAAACGGAACCTCGACATATAATAGAGGGAGACAAAGTAGTAGCACGGCTATCTAAAGAGCTAAATATACCTCATGCGTATACTGTTTGCAGTAGAGATTTAATGGAAAAAATGAATGGAAAATTGCAAGGGACTATATTTGGTATTGACTTGCATATGTTACCACCTTTCAGATAGAAAGAAAACAATCAGCAATCAATCGTATTGACAGTTTAGTATGCAGGGGGTAAAATGAAGGAGTAAACGTTTAAATTTTATAAATTCCTATTTAAAAGGAGGTTTAAACATGCCAAAAGTGAGTTTCAGAGAAGACAGATGCAAAGGGTGTGGACATTGTATAGCAGCATGTCCTAAAAAAATAATAAGTTTTTCAGAGAAATTAAACATAAAAGGATATCATTCAGCAACTGTAACAGAAGAAAAAATGAAAGACTGTATTGGATGTGCATCTTGCGCGAAAATGTGTCCTGACTGCGTAATAACAGTTGAAAAGTAAAGAATAGGAGGATGGGCTTATGGGAGAAAAAGTATTAATGAAAGGTAACGAGGCGATTGGAGAAGCAGCTATAAGAGCAAATTGTAAATGTTTTTTTGGATATCCAATAACACCTCAAACAGAGATATCTGCATATTTATCAAGGAAAATGCCTAAAATTGATAGAATATTCTTACAAGCAGAGAGTGAAATTGCAGCTATAAATATGGTTTATGGGGCAGCTGGTACAGGAGTAAGATGTATGACATCTTCAAGTTCACCAGGAATAAGCTTAAAAGCAGAAGGAATATCTTATATAGCAGGAGCAGAGCTTCCATGTGTTATTGTAAATATAGTTAGAGGTGGGCCAGGACTTGGTAGTATACAGCCAGCTCAATCAGATTACTTCCAAGCAACTAAAGGTGGATCACATGGCGATTTTAATATGCCAGTATATGCACCGGCATCAATACAAGAAATGGTTGATTTAGTTCAAGATGCTTTTGATACTGCGGACATGTATAGAACTCCTGTAATGGTAATGGGAGACGGTATGCTTGGACAAATGATGGAACCAGTTGAATTTAAAGAAAGAGAACCAAAGGTATTACCAGAAAAAGCATGGTCGGCTTCTGGATTAAAAGGAAGAAAAAAACATAATGTAATAAATTCCCTTTATCTTCTATCAGAAGAGCTAGAACAACATAATATAAAATTACAAGCAAAATTCAAAGAAATAAAGAAAAATGAAGTAAGATATGAAATGTATAATTGTGATGGTGAAAATGATTTAATAATGGTTGCATACGGTACAACATCAAGAATATGCAAAAATGTTGTTAAAATGGCAGCAAAAGAAGGTATAAAGCTCGGATTAATAAGACCAATTACACTTTGGCCTTTCCCAGTTGAAGCCTTTGAGAAAACTATAAATACCACAAAATATGGATATATATCAGTAGAAATGAGCTGTGGGCAAATGGTTGAAGATGTTAGACTTTCAGTTGAAGGAAGAAAACCAGTATACTTCTACGGAAGATCAGGTGGAATGGTTCCTCATCCAGAGGATATATTAAATAAAGTTAAAGAAATAGTAGGAGGCGATAAATAATGGCAATTGTATTTGAACCAACTAAAGCATTATTAGATGTTCCTACGCATTATTGTCCGGGATGTACTCATGGGTTAATCCATAGATTAGTGGGAGAAGTACTTGAGGAGTTAGATGTAATAGATAAAACTATAGGAGTGGCTCCAGTTGGATGTTCTGTTTTGGCATATGATTATTTTGCCTGTGATATGTTCGAAGCAGCACATGGAAGAGCGCCAGCAGTTGCTACAGGAATTAAAAGATCTAATCCAGATGCAGTAGTATTTACATACCAAGGAGATGGAGAT
>JBLHPD010000249.1:0-6255 GCA_047624165.1 Clostridium sp.
TAGGATTCTGTTTTCTTATTTTTATATACTATGGCATCTCTGTATCTGTGCATAGTATTTATATCCTCTTCCTTAGGCCCAATGCCACCATAACTTTTCTGATATTCCAGAGATGTGTCTATCTTATACTTTGCGTCAAATACAAATTCGTAGGCTTTATCGCTACCTAGTTTATTTATATATAATATATTGTCCGGTTTTTGCGTTATTGTTCTGCTACCTTCAGACCTAGAATCTAAGTTGCTAACCCTCCTTGATTTAATGGAGTTATAGCTGACTTTAAAGATTTCACTTGTTTTTGGATTTTCATATACTAATGTGGATGTTACGCCTTTTTTAAGTGAAACAAATATTCCACCTCTATTAATCGTTATAAAGTCTGAGCTTATTAGCTTATATCTCTTTCTAAGTAGAGCGTTTATCTTTATAAAGCACCAATACTCATATAGTAAACTAAGCTCCTTCATTGATAAGGAAAATATATTGCTGTTAATGCACAGTCCCTTTTGTAGCATCAAATAGTATTTATAAATTTCTCTGTACCCGCTTGCCATATTAAATACTAAGGATATGGATATATTTCTATAGTCACTATCTACATCCTTCAAAAATGAGGTCTTCAGTTTACTGTTTATTGCTTTCTTTATTGTGTTTAATTTATTTATAATATCCTCGTTCTTTTTAAAGGGTGATGCAGTATAAGTTCTTATAAAGCTATCTATCTTCTCAATAATCTTTATTAGCATAAACTTTAGATACCTATTTTCCTTCGTGTCTAAGGTTACTTTCTTTGTTATCTGTAAAGCAACAGTTGGAATGCACCTACCATCTATAATCTTTAATAAATGAGGTCTTTTCTCTAGCCATTTTATAGTATCCATACTTGTATTCTTTAGGCTTTGATATTTACATACCCTACTATCCACTATTAACTCATGATGAGGCCTTAATAATACTTTATTAATAGCTTTTATTAATTTTTCATAAATATAGTTTAATATGCTGTAAAACTCAGTATAGCTATTAAATTTTTTATTATTTATTTTTGCTGATAGATATGTTCTACTTAGTAAGCCATAAGCTAAATTATATATTTCTTCATTTACATCCTTGAGTATTGCTTTATAATCAATTTTACTAGGTAGAACCTCTAGAATTTATTATTCCACTTTGTAGTAATAGAATCAGCAACAAAATAAGCACCAATAGCTACTGATGCTCATTCTAAATTTCAACTAATTTACTATTTTCTCCAAGTCACAGTTACCCTAGTTGGATGCTGAGCAACCCACTTGCTATGTTTGTCAGCAGTCTGAGATGAGGCATTCTAACCTCATCTTTACCAAATTATCTTGTTAACTTAATTATTTCATCATATTCATTTTCATATATTTTTGTTATAGTGCTTTGCATAATACCTTTTGAACAAAGCCTATCAAAAACTTCATTTTCTTTCATATCATAATAACTTAATGGTGTTTTAACATCCTCAGTTTTTTTAATATCAATTACTTTAATTTCATCTTCAATAGAATAATGCCTTCCATTTGTTATTTCAGCAAGTGCAACAATTTTTTTATCCTTACCAGAACTATAACAAACAACTTTATCAAATCTTTCTACATTGTCATAATTAACTTTTTTGCCTCCATTTTTAGTTTCTGCAACCCATTTTTCAACATCACCAACTTTTTTAGTATTAGTCCAATTCCAACCATTTCTCGTTTTACTCCCAGGATTAGCAGTTATTAACCAATATTGCATATTAATATTCCCCCTATGAAATTATTTTAAAAATGTGTACCTGTTACCTGTTCTACCATAAACTATATTTCTTTTCTTATATTTTCACCCTTATTAAATTTAGATTTAATAATATCCATAACCCTTACAAAAAATTTTACCTTTTCAATATATTTTTACTCAAACCAATATGGTTCATCATCTTTCTTATTAATAGACTTCTTATTAATTGATTTCTTAATCTCATCTTCTTCAGTAAATTTCTTATAGCTTTTGCAATGTGCAGAACCCCCACATGGCAAATCATAATATGGTGATTTTAATGTAATGCATTTGCCATTACTATAGCTCATACAGTTATGATTATGTCTACGTTCATCTTTCTTTTTTAACTTTTCTACATGCCATGAGCAACCTGTTAGTCTTGATACACCTGTCATTTTTAAACTCCTTCCTACTTTAATATTTAAGAATTTTTCTGATTTAAGTAAACTTTTCAAACTCAATTTTCTTTTATATTTATATGTCTATTAGTGTCATCAATATTACCAATCTATATTTTTTACACTCCCTATTAATTCACCTATTTTACGAAATAATTCCATATCCTTTATTTTTACATTTATTTTCCAACCAATAATTTACATCCAAAATTGTACTATTCTCCCTAACCACAGTGCGCTAATTGTATGACTGTACTCCTATGGCTTACTAAAGTATTGAAGAAATATGGAAATATATGTGGAATATAAAATTAGGAATGTTATTGACCCCTTTCAATTACACTTTTAACTTTATACATTCATTTACAATTCAGTTTAAATATACTTTTAATAAAAAGGAGATGTACTACTCATGTCTGTTACTATCAAAGAAGTCTTAGAAGCTTATATTTTAAGCAAGAAAAAAAAGTACTCAAAAATAGATAAGGAAGTTATAACAAACCTATTAATGGGTGTTGAGGGGAATAATAAAAAAATAGCAATTGAAAAGGACTTTGCCTTTCTAAGACAAGACGGCTTAAATACTGAACTATTGATTACAGATCTAGAAGCTGAAGAATACATTATTGAAGCAATAAAAAATTCTATGAAAAAATACTCAAAAAGTAAAGTAACCGCTATAGCTGTGTATAAAGAACTTATTACATTTATTAATAAAAAGTATAATATAAAAATATCTATTTATTTTCCTAAGTGGATTCCAAAAACAACTTTAGAAAGGCAGCTTTATATAGCCAAAATGCTACAAAACCCTGACGCATCAATTTCAGAGTTAGAAGATATCCTGTATGTCAGCAGTAAAACCATACAGAATGATTTGAAAATACTTAAAGGTGATGATGATGACTCTCTTGAGGTAATGGGCCAAAAACTCACTGTTGATTTTGAAAGAAAGAAAGGAAAGCTTTCCTTCCCTTCTACTATTCATCCACTATTTCTGACGTTTAATTTGACGCAAGTAATTACTACACTTGAAGGCTTAAAGATAATGTCTGAGAAAGAAGCTTATAAAAATTATGCTTTAAATGGAGCAAAAACTATATGGGTTCAGCTATCAGATTATGCAAAGCAAAGAATTTTAACTGTATCAGAAGGATTGGGGAATGATACCTGTTGGTATAAGTCATTAGAAACAGATATCACTAATCTTTTTCATACTGAATATATGTGTAGTACAATATATGGCTGTGAAAGTCTATTATTATGTTTTAAAAATAGTAAGCCTTGTTTCATTGAGTATATTGATGATAATGGAAAAACTATAATTTATAAAAATTGCATGATAATTAGTAATTCGCATAATCAAGTTATCGTAAAAATGGGTGAAAAGCAATTAATACTTGAAACAGACCGGGTTGTAAAAGCAGCATTAACAGAAAATGAACTCTTTTAAAAGCGGAAGCTGAGCTTCCATGAAACTTCTTTTGAAAACAGTTAAAATTAAAATATGACATGGATATAGAAGTCACAAAATCCATTTTTACTCGTAGTTACAGTGAATGGTCCAGAAATATTTCAACATGGGGGGAATTATAATGATAAAGGTCTTTGTATATGGTACATTAATGAGAGGTCACATAAATCACAGTTCCTATCTTTCAAAATCTAAATTTCTTGGAGAAGCTGACTTGGCTGGCTATGCAATGTATTCAGTCAGTTCCTTCCCCGGAATAGTTACAGATCCATCTGAAAAAGTAAAAGGTGAAGTATACTCTGTAGACACGGAAACTTTAAGAAGGCTTGATTCCCTTGAAGGTGAAGGTAGCTTATATATCAGAAAAATGGTAGACATACAATTAAATAATGAAACTATACAAGGTTTTGTGTATATATGGAATAGCAATACAAATGGTGTGCAAAAGATCAGCTATGCCTCACAGCCTTGGAAAGGTGGTTTATAAAATGGATATGAATAAGAAATATGTGTGGTATGCCTGTTATGGTTCAAATCTTTTAAAAGAACGATTTATGCTTTATATTCAAGTATGTATCTGATAACTGAGGAACAATTTCTTGAAATAAATGAACAAGAAGGCTCAGGATGGTATAACCTTATAATAAATTTAGATACACTTAATGGGGTACCCATAAAGACCTTTACTCATTCAAGGATGTTCACTAGAAATTTGCCTGGGCAAAAATATTTAAATGTAATTGAAGAAGGAATCAGCAACATACCCAGATATGTCTAATGAAGAAATAGAAACTTACTTACAATTAAGTATAAATGCTATATAGGTTTAATGATACAAGGCTCCACGAGTTATGTGGGGCCTTGTGGTTTTTTTAAACTTTTAAAAATAAATCCTAATTTTCATTAAGATTATAGATTATCAAGATGTGCCTAGTTTATTTTTACATAAATGTATAAATAACCACCCCAGGGGTATTTGTGAGGACGGAACGACTGAGCTTGCTACTAGAATTTACTGCCCATCGGCCTGCTTGAGGGCAGTACTAAATTGTTCATCGGTTCCTCTCAGGAAGTAGTCAGTGACCTGTGCGTTAATCTTTGCGAGATGACCGTAATAAGCAGATGAGGCAGTCTCTGCATCAACACCGGGTTTGAATGCGGGATGCTTGATTAAATTGGCTTGCGATAGATTACCAGCTTCCTTAAGCTCGTCCACAATTTCTTGCTCAGGCTTTGCATCCTTCAGCTTAATGTGACGGATATGTAATTCCTGAAGCATACGTAACCAGCCACCTGGAAGGTCGATGAAGAGTGACGTTTTAAACAACTTTGACCACCAGGCGGTTTGCACCGGACTGTCGATAATATGCTTCACGGCTTCTTCAGACAGCTTTGTCTTCTCACAGATCTGCCGGATATCCATGTTGTTAGTACGAATATCTGTAAAACCCAATAGATAATCAGCGGAACAGCCGAAGAACTGACTATATGCAAGAATAAACTCACCCTGGACCTCGCTAGAAGTGTCCGAATTGCAGTGCTTACGGATTTTCTTCTCAATGCTCCCGTAGGCATTATTTCTGTCAACACGCTCATCGTTAAAGTTCTCACTTTGCTTAACCCCAACGAGTCCAGCATTATAAAGAGCCATTGCCAGTTGCATCGGAGAATTATATTCTTCGCCCATTAATGACCATAATCGATTTTTAAACAGGCTTATATCAATATGATTTTGATTTTTCAAGTGTTTTCCCATTTTGCACCTCCAAAAGAGATAAAGTCATCTTTTTTAATTTAAATTATATTCAAAATATACCAATAAAAAGACATATAAATCTTTCTTATAGGTATATAATACAATTATCAAAGCTGATTTGTCAATAATCAATCAAAATGAAAGTGAGGATACAATCATGACATCAACAATGCAAATTGCAGCCCTAATTACCACCAACGGTCAGACCGGGCCACAGATGGCGCACACACTCAAGGTTCTCGGCAACGGGGACATGCAGCAAGGCCTCATCCGAATTGCTAAGTCCTTTCTTGCCGAGGGCAAAAGCTATATCAAAGTCGCAAGGCTCCAGGGAGTCGTCGGAGGTGCTGCCGGTGCTGGGCTCATATTTCTAATTGCCAAGCTCATCAAGGATGGACACAAAAAATCTAAGCAGCAAGAAGAGGCCAAAGCCATTATGGACGCCTTTAATGGCTCCCTGCCTCTGGAAGTGGGTCAGGAGCCTGAATCACATAAAGAAAGCGTTCTTCCCAGTAACAATATTCAGCCTGTAACAGAATCCTAAGGAGGTACACACTATGGAATGCCAAAATTGTGGACAATCTTTATTCAGACGGAGTTCTGACATTACCGTGGGAGGACGGAGACAATCCGAATGCCTACGTAACCTGCCCACACTGCTGGTATGAAAACACCGTATATAGCTACGGTGAAGATGATGATTAATAACTTCTTTCAAAACGGGAGGCCCGATGCAGCAAAACATCGAGCCTCTTAAGTTTTTATTCGGTAAAGGAAATCAGGTTCAACGCTCGCCTGTAAACAAACATAAGTTATCCATTTCATTTCCAACTTATGTT
>JBLHPD010000250.1:0-6224 GCA_047624165.1 Clostridium sp.
TCATCCACAAATAGTTTGCCTGAAAATGTTCGTATTCCTTGGGTCGGAACTTTGCCTAAGACTTCCTTCAGTTCACACCTCACGGTGGATACCTTGTCTTCAGCTAGTGGTTGGTAACTACAGACCCACACAGTGGACTTTCACCACCTAGTTAATTGCCATGCCTGGCACACTAAAAAAGAGAGAAATCCTTTATTGGGATATCTCTCTTTTTTTTAGCTTTATTTTTTACTTGAAACCTACTTTATAATTTATAAATATAAATTTAATTACTCGATATAGCCTTAGCCTCCATTTTTGCAATTTGTTCTTCAGTCATATTATCATGTCTTCCAACACCTAATGCAATACTTCCTAGCATAACCGCTAACATTGCAAATGCATAAAATACAAATGGAGTGACTTCTAAGGCTGTTAGAGGATGAATCCCTCCTCTAGTAAAGCCAATTGTGTATATGATTGCCGGAGTCCATGGTAATGAATAAACCAGTGTATTAGAAATTCCATCAAGCAGATTGGCAGTTCTATAAGGACTAATACCATGTTTTTCAGATAATGGTTTTGCAAATGAAGCACCAACTGCTAAGATTGCAGGAGCATTCAGACCCATTAGTGCAGAAAGAGTAATAATCATACCTGCAATGGAAAATTCTGCACCCTTAGGACCTTTAGCAATTTTACCAATAACATCTAGTAACTTAAGATCTCCTTGGCCAACCCTCATTACAGCGATTGAACCAAATAACAAAATAGCTAAAAGACATACTTGCAACATACTATTTATGCCGGTGTAAATTACACCATCTACTACTCTATCAAGCCCAATGCCAGAAACTCTAAATAGAGCCTGTTTTGTTACCTCTTGCCCTGGATCAATTTGAATGAAATCCATAAGACCTGTAAGGACTGCAGTTCCCCCTGCTAAAACTGAACCAATTGTAGTTGCAATAATTATGTCACCATACTTTATTGCTACTACAATTGTAATAGCTACAGGGATTAACATAATTAATGCAATTCGATTATATTCTATTGTTTCAGCACCAATCACTGTTCCTTTATATGTCATTCCAAAGATAATAATAGCAATAATTGTAATAGCTGCAGATGTTAGTGCGTATTTTAATCTAGACCGAACAACTCCTGGAACATCTACCCCCTGTGAAGTAGCAGAACAAATTGTTGTATCAGAAACTGGTGCTAAGTTATCACCAAAAGATCCTCCAGAAATAATAGCGCCTGCGAGTAGAGCTGGATGTGCACCAAGAGCAACCCCAGCTGGATAAAGAACTCCCATCCCAGCGGCGATAGTTCCAAATCCTGTACCGGAAGCTGTAGCAAAAACTGCAGATGCAATAAATGATACAATAACAAAAGTTGTACCAGCGATTCCTAGTGATCCCGCCAAACCAGCGATTCCGCCAGCAAGGCCAGACTCTCTTAAAATCCTAGAGAATACCCCTGCAAAAATCCAGCAAACAACCGGTAAAATAGCTTCTTTACTGGCCATCCCATTAATAATAGTTTCACTATAAAGCTTTTTATTTTTGGCAAAGAAAAATGCTACAATAAGTGCCATAAAAGCCGGAATCCATAACGCACCATCTGAAATTGAACCCTCAACAAATGTTGTCATAACGATAAGTACAATGAAAACGATAAACGGAATGAAGGACATCCATTCCCCACCATAAAATTCAAGTTTATTTCCTCTATTTTTCATCTTCTTCCTCCTTGATAATCTAATAATTAGCTAAGAAAATTCACATCTGATAAACTTAATTTAAGGTAATGTTTAGATTTTTTAATGCTTCTACCACAAATTCTCTGTCTGATTTTGTTTCATCTATCAGATACTGTATATCCTCTTCATTAGCACTAGTTGCATTTACATGCTTTACAGAATTTTTTATATATGACTTTCTTAACTTATTCATATCAAAATATTTCACTTTAATTAATGAAGGATGCTCTGGAAGAATAATATTTTTTCCTGGAATATCCTCTTTAGGGTTACCAAACTTAACTTCGATTCCATTTTTTCTTGCAAAAGAAAGCTGGGCAAGAGGGTGTTTTCCAGCACCTGTATATTCAGTTTCTTGAACTACAATAACTTGATCTTCATCTAACTCTTGAGCTAATGCAAACGCCGCTGTTAATGAAGTATTTCCTGCTGGTCCTCTCTCCATTCCTTCGAGAACTGAAAGTGACTCAGTCATATAAAACACTTCTCCTTGTTGAACAATTAAATATTCGTCCATATATCTTAAAACTCTTGCTGCACTTCTTGGAACATCTGAGTGATCAGGATCTGTAGCATAAGGAACCCCAAATCCAGTATGACCAGTTGTAAAGGACTTCTTGTTGAATGCAGTATCAGATGCCATATGCAATCCTGATAGATCTACACTAGCTCCATAAACTTTTGTTTTGGTTGCTCCAGCCTTCATTAACCCTCTTGCTGTTCCAGTAAGATTTCCGCCACCTGCTTGAGTTGCAATGACATAATCTGGATCCCTGCCTATTAATTTTCTACACTGTACTGCTATTTCATATCCTAAGGTCTCTACGCCTTGAATTCCGAGAGTTGAATAAAGTGAAGCATTAAAATATTTTGTATCTTCTAGTACTCTTAAAAATGTATAAAACAATTCAGGACCAACGGTTAATTGAATAACCTCGGCACCAAGACACTCACATTTTCTTTGTTTCTCAAGTATCTCAGGCTGCCCAACTTTTTTGGAATCATAACATTCCTGCACAATAATGCATTTTAGATTTCTCATTGCTGCCTGTGAAGCCACTGCCGCACCATAGTTTCCACTAGTAGCTGCTGCTAAACCCTTATATCCTAACTTTTTTGCATGATATGCTGACATGCTAGCTCTTCTATCTTTATAACTCCCAGATGGATTACATTGTTCGTCTTTTATAAATATTCTTGCGCCCTTCCCTTTTGGAGAAATCTTCCTTGCAAGTGCTGTTAAGTTTCTAAGCTCTAATAATGGAGTATTACCTACTCCAACTTCTGTCTGAATTTTAACAATATCTTCAAAAGTATATCCTGTGTCTTCCATCATTCTCTCATAATCAAAAGCAATATTTCCAGACTCATATATAGAATAATCCATACCCGTAGCATTCTTTATAATTTCACCATTTCTAGCATTAACTGCTTCATAACTATTATCTCTTTCCATTAGTTATCTCCTTCCTGAAGAATATTTTTTACCTGAATATCTATTTGTAAAAGCTCAGGTACAAATTCTTCCCCAAATCCATAAGTAAATTTTGGATTTATGTCTTCTAATATTCCTTTATCTCTTCTTCCAGTTACCGTAGTTATTGAAGCCATATCCCCAATTTTAGCATCCTCATTCAAAAATCCTTTAACCCATAGTTCTAGTGATACTTTTTTAGTTTCTTCTGGTAATTTTGCAGTTCTCTCTTCAGCTTTTAATACAATGTTATGTATTTGAACCCAATCTCCTTTTTTTGCTATCATATTACTCTCATCCCTTTCAAATTTATTCTATATATTTACTTAGCAATAATTATGCCAATAGTTTTAAATGTTATATTATTTAAATTGCATTATTAAATCTGCTTGCAAACCTTTACTACCAACAGGTTAAAACTTCATTTTTTCTCAAAAAAATATAACCTAATAAAATCAGGTTATATTCAAAAAAATGTGGAAATTTATTTCCTTCATACATTGAAATAAATTTCCTATTTGGTTTTTAAATTGTATTGCGTAACCTTATTAAAAAGTTGCCTTCTGCTAATATTTAATATTTGGGCTGCCTCAGTTATATTTCCTGAACATTTACTCAATACTTTTCTAATATATTCTGTTTCAATTTCCCTTCTAAAATCCTTCATTGGGATAAACCTGTCATTCTCAACTAAATCATAATTATTACCAAGTTTATTTTCTGGAAGATCACCTTTTGTAATTATTCCTTCTTCAGATAAAACAACAAGTCTCTCAATTATATTTTTCAATTCCCTTATATTCCCTGGATAGTTGTATGATAATAGAAAATCCATAACTTCCTCTTCAATACTATTTATCTTCTTTTTTTGCTCTTTTGAATATTTATCAAAGAAAAAATCTATAAACATTGGTAAATCTTCTCTTCTTTCTCTAAGTGGTGGAACCTCAATTATTATAGTGTTTATTCTATAAAATAGATCTTCCCTGAAATCACCTTTTTCAATTGCATTATAAATGTTTCGATTAGTAGCAGAAATAAGTCTTAAATCCACATTAATAACCTTATTACTCCCAATTCTTTCAATAGCTTTAGTATCTAAAGTTCTTAATAATTTAACCTGAATGTTGACAGGTATTTCACCTATTTCATCCAAAAAAAGTGTACCTTCATCAGCTTCTTCAAATCTTCCAATTCTTTTTTCAAGGGCACCAGTAAAAGCACCTTTTTCATGTCCAAAAAGCTCTGATTCAAGTAAATTTTCTGATAGTGCTTGACAATTAACAGCTACAAAATGTTTGTTTTTTCTATGACTAGATTGATGGATATGCCTTGCAATAATTTCTTTTCCAACACCTGATTCTCCAGTAATAAAAATACTAGCATTACTAACTGCTGCCTTATCTAAAAGCTTGAGGATATTTTGATAGTTTTTATTATTTGTTTTTAAGAGGTATCTCTGATTATTTTGTTGCCCTAACAAATATTTATTATCTTCCTCTAATTTAGAAAGGTTTTCAATTTTTTGGATTTCTGATAATAGTTCTTCATAATCATGACTTTTAATGAAATAACTAAATGCACCTTTCTTTATTGCACTAACTGCTGTTTCTATAGTTCCATAGCCTGTAACAATTATAACTTTTGTATCAACAAAGTCCTTTTTTATTTTTTCGAGTAGCTCCATACCATCCATTTCAGGCATAATTAAATCAGATAAAACAAGTTGAAAGCTTTCTTTTTTCAACAAATTCATGGCTTCGCGTCCACTGGAAACACAGCGTGTATAATACCCTTTATCACTTAGTATCATTTCGTATACATCTTGATACTCTATTTCATCGTCTACAATTAATATTTTGAAATTTCCTCTTGAAGCCAAATTTAAAAGCCCCCTTTTTTATTATTATCTATAGTAAAAATTGGTAAAATAACTTTAAAAGTTGTACCCTTTTCATGTTCACTTAAAACTTGAATTTTTCCACCATATTTTTCAACTTCATTATATACAATATAGAGGCCAAGTCCGGTACCTTTCCCTGGTGTTTTTGTAGTGAAAAATGGATGAAATATATTATCTAAATCTTGTTTTTTAATACCAGTGCCAGTATCACTAATCTCATATACTAATTTTCCACCTACCTCGCTACATTTCACCGATAATGCTCCCCCACTCGGCATTGCGTCAATTGCATTAGATATGAGATTTATTAGAATATGCTTTAATGATTCAATATTTACAATGTATAACATATTATCCTCATAATCTTGCTTAAGTATAATATTATGTAACTCCATAATTTTCATTTCTAAATTTAGGATCCCCTCGGTAAATTCTTTAATATTTACTTTTCCCTTAGTATCACTCGCCATACGTGAAAAATTTAATAAGTTATCAATAATGTTGCTTGCCCTATCTACTGAGTTTTCGATTACATTTATACACTTTTTAATTCTCTCATTTTCTTCTATAATTTGTCCCTTTAATACGTAAGTATAGCTTCTTATCAGTCCTAATGGATTTCTAATTTCGTGTGCTACTCCTGCTGCTAACTGTCCAACAGCAACCATTTTATCCGCTTGCAGAAGTTGCTTTTCACTTATCTTCATATCAGTTACATCTTTAATAACGAACAATGTTTTGATTATTTTCTTGCTTTTGTCTTCAATCGGAAATGTATCTACACTAAAAAATCTATCATTGTAGCTAATATCGTACTTTTCCTTAATTCCACCAGAAAAGGTCTGTCTATTGCAACAATTGCTACAATTTAAACATATTAATGCTTTATATAAGTCACACTTTGATCCAATAGCCTCATCTCTCATTAGCCCCCAAAATTGACAAAACGCCTTATTCACATTACTAATCATACAATTTTTATCTACAACGACCATTAAATAAGACAATCCATCAAATGTAGTTTGAAGGTCATTTTTACTTATATATAATTCTTCTGTCTGCCTATGCACTTCCTCTTTTAATCTACTATTCCAGTAATACAT
>JBLHPD010000251.1:0-6188 GCA_047624165.1 Clostridium sp.
AATATTCACCACCAGTCAAATCATATTTTTAATCTATCTGATGTTTATATTCGACGTTGTATAACCAAAACCCTTTTTGCCAATATAAGGAAATTATTAATTTGCAATGGCTGAGTAGTAACAAAATTTAATTAGACTATGTTTATTAAGTAGAAAAAGCTACTGGTATTATTTTTGTTACTATGTGATAAAAAAGTGCGTACTTGCAATTTAAATACACTCTGTTAAAATCATTTATAGATACCAATAAGAAAGTTAGAAATAATAAATTTAAGCTAGGGGATTAAAAAAATGGACCTTATAACTGTAAATGAAGAAAAATGTATTAAATGTGAACAATGTATTAAGGCATGTCCAGCATTTGTTCTAAAGATGGGAGAAAGAGTTCCAGAAGAAGTAGCAAATAGCACTTGTATTGCCTGTGGTCATTGTGTTGCTATATGCCCTAGCGGGGCTATAGATAATAAAAAAACACCGCTTTCAACTCAAGTAGATGCGAAAGAGTTTCCTAAATTAAATGCAGATCAGGCGGAGCATTTTCTAAGGTCACGTCGTTCTATACGAGCTTATCAAGACAAGTCTGTATCACGAGATAAATTAACAAAATTAGTTGATATTGCAAGGTTAGCACCTACTGGAAGTAATAGTCAAGGTATATCATTTGTGGTAGTTGAGGAAAAGCAATTAGTAAAAGAAGCTGTTGAACTTATAATTGGGATGTTGGAAAAATCCCCATTAGATGGCGCATACAAAGGATTAATTAATGTTTACAGAGAAACCGGAGTTGACCCAATTTTGCGTGGTGCCCCAAACTTAATTATGACTACTGCGGACAAAGACTTTCCAAGCGGAAGGGGTAATTCTATTTCTTCTTTGACTTATCTAGAATTATTTGCGCCTTCACTAGGACTTGGAACTTGTTGGGCTGGATATTTTGAGTATTGTGCCTCCCTTAAGGATTCACCACTGCTTAAATTATTTAATATTCCAGAGGGAAAAACGATAACAGCTGCTGTTATGGTTGGATATCCTAAGTATAACTATAAGAGATTAGTTGATAGAACTCCATTAGAGGTCACTTATCTATAATATTCTATATATCTAATAGACAGTTTAAAATAACTGTTTATTAGATATTTTTTATGCCTTTTTTAACTAGAAAGTATAAACTGCCCCTCTAAATTTCATACCAACTCCTTAATGACCTTTAGCCAATCACTTGATAATTATATGAAGTTTATTCCAATGTGCTCTAAACAATACATGCAAAATTATTTGCTACATATGCAAAATTATTTGCATATGTAGCAAATGCTTACATTATTAGAAATTATTACTATTTTAATAATATTTTTTTAAAATCAGCAAAATATTTTGCTGATTAAATACATATGTATTTATGGAATGGCTTAAATACATATGTATTTAATTGGCACTGTAATTGCTGTATATATCAATTAAAATACTTTCAATATTAATTTGAAATTTGGTGAGGGTGAAGAAAGGCACTTGGGTCTGAGTACAATAAACTGTTTTAGTAACAGTTTAAATAGTAGATAAGCTGTGCTAAAAAATTTGAAGGAGGAATAATTATGAAAGTTAGAGAACCTTATATTTACGAAGCACTACTTTCTTTTGGGTTATTAATTTTAGTTATGGGTATTGGTATAGCAGTTTTCAAAGCAGACCCTCATATACCAATGCTTATTGGAGCGGCATTTGCAGCGTTAATGGCATTGAAAATCGGTTATAAATGGGATTTTATTGAAAAGAGTATGTTTGACGGTATATCACAAGCACTACAAGCAATTGTAATATTAGCAATTATAGGAGTTTTGATAGGGGTATGGTTACTTTCTGGAGTTGTACCTACCATGATTTATTATGGTCTTCAAATCTTATCTCCAAAAATATTTTTAGTTGCAACTTTAGTTATATGTTCGATTATCTCATTAGCAACCGGTACATCATGGGGAACCATAGGAACTATTGGTATTGCATTAATGGGAGTAGCAAATGGATTAGGAATTCCAGCTCCAATAGCTGCAGGAGCAATAATATCAGGTGCGTATTTTGGTGATAAAATGTCTCCATTATCTGATACAACCAATTTAGCACCAGCTATGGCAGGTACGGACGTTTTTACACACATTAAATTTATGATGAAACCCACTATAGTAGCTTATGCAATTGCAATGATAACATTTGCAGTAGTAGGAATGAAGTTTGCTGGTGCTAATGTGGATATGACGTCAATAGAAGCAATGAAAACTGGGCTTAAAGAATCGTTTAATCTTTCTCCATTTCTCTTTATTCCACCTATTGTAGTAATCCTATCAATTGCAAGAAAAATGCCTGCAATTCCAGGTATATTCTTAGGAATTATTTTAGGAGCTATAATGGCACCCATATTTCAAGGGTCAAATTTTGGAGATATTTTGACTGCTAGTTATAGTGGTTTCGTAAGTAACACAGGCTCAGCATCACTTGATAGTTTATTATCAGCAGGCGGTTTAACTAATATGATGTATTCCATATCATTGGCAATCCTATCCATGATGTTTGGAGGCATTATGGAGAAAACAGGACAGCTTGAAGTAATCGTTAATAAATTACTAAAAGTTGTAAAAACAGCACAGGGATTAATTATTTTAACAATAGCAACCTGTATAGGAAGTAACATGGCAATGCCTGAGCAATATATATCGATTGTAATACCTGGTCGTATGTACGCTAAGGCTTATCGAGATATGAATCTTCACCCTAAAACCCTATCTAATGCACTTGAATCATCAGGAACTTTGACGTCCGCATTAATACCATGGAACACATGTGGCGTATTTATATATGGTGTACTTGGTGTGCCGACTTATATGTATGCAAAGTGGGCAGTATTTAATTACACTATGCCAATAGTTGTAATTTTATTAAGTTTCGTGGGTGTTACTGTAGCTTATATGACCAAGGAAGAAAAGCTCATTCAAGAAAGTAAGGCCATGTAAATTATAATTGCATATTTGATTTGATTTTATAGGAATCAGAGTTTTCTCTGATTCCTATATTCGCTTTGCTCGTAAAAACTCCTAAGATTTTTCACTCTTTCTTTTTTCTTTAATATCTTTTATTAATAAATAGAAAATACTGATTATTAATATAGCTATTATTCCCATTAATATACCTTCTAATGTTTCATTAATACCACTTGCAAATGAAGTTTTAGAAAAAGTTAATATAAACGCCATAAGTATTCCTAATAGTTTGTATATTTTTTTCTCTCTAAGATAATCTTTAAAAAGAAAAAATGCGAATATTAAAAAACAGATTATACTAATAATGTTTCTCAAATTAATCCCTCCTCACTGATATAGAACTCTGGTTTTATCCCAATAATTCTTATACTTATTGCAGAATCACCACTCCTTGGATCTTCATATGAAGTAATAGTTGCCCAGTCTAATAAATATTCTATAGATCCAGGTCTTATGTTATCGGGCTTACCTAATATAGATTTTATAAAATTATCTTGGCTCTCTTTTGTTAGTTTTGCTTTATAATTAGACCAATTTTCATAACTATTAACTAGTTCTGGGTTTGCATCGTTTATTTGTATAAAACTTAACTTATCTAAATCGTTAAAAGCTACAATAATCCAGCTGTTAAACCCTTCTATTTCAATTGAATTTTTAAATCTGAATACTTTAGTCTTATCATTATGTTTTCTTAATTCATTATAAAACAATGATATAAATTCACATTTAGTAGTTGTATTATCTATCTCTTTACCATCTATTTTAATATTCGAATCTACTCTATTCATAAAATTCACCTAATATCCCTTTCCGCAAAGTTCAATTATTCTATCTAAAATATTTTCATAATCTTCATATGGCATTTTAAAATTTTGCAATTCTATAGCTTTTTCTGGAATCTTTTTCAAATACCCATTGTGAACTAGTTCATTAAAATTTTCAATAAATATTTGTGGTAATTTCCCAACTCCAAATTGTGGATTAGCATTTGTGATTCCAAAAGCCCCATTCAACTCAATTGTTGGGTCATATGCCATCATTTTATTTCTATATAACGCATTATCCATTCCCGCTTTATAAAAAGGTTTTACCTGTTTTATCTCACTATGTAATTCTTCAGAGGTCATTATACCAAATTTATTTCTTAAATAACCAATTTTACTTATTCCTAATTTATCTGGCACCTTAGCAGCTACTTCATCTACTTTAGCCACTTTCTCTATTATTTGTGTTTTGTTAATTTTAATTTGCACATTATTACTATTACCTACTTGCCATTTTTAAATATTTATAGGTTCTAATGGATTAACAGGAACCTTATTAATTATTTCGGGTATAATTGTACTCTCCACAGGTTTTATTACCTTTATAGGTTCTTTAGTTACCTTAATTTCTCCAACCCTTTGATTAAATACATCCATAATTGCCTGCGGTTTATTTACAACTGCCTTCTCGATTATCTTAGAAATTCCGTATTTAGCACCTATACCAAAACCTCTTACTCCTGCTCCTAGTATAAACCCTTCTCCAGTAGATTTTGCAACATCTTTAAATGTTCCACCTTGAACTATAGTATTAACTCCATTAAAATATCCCATTTCTGCGCCACTAGAACCAAGCTTTGTAGTGATTTGCGCTGCTTTGGACAATCCTCTTATTCCAAGCCCATTACTTTTAAGTAGTGATTCATTTATGACTTTTTCCGTATTTCCAAAACCTAATCCTCCAGGAGAACCACTTCCTATAAAAGCAAATAATGCTATGTCTCCAGTTAACCCAGCTATTCCATTAAGAATTCCATTCCCACCCGCTTTAGGTTGTATTTGAATACCTTCTTCATCTACTGATCCAATTGCTGAATGAAAACTACTAGCAATAGTATTAGATTTTAAAAAGTTAGTATACCTTTCACCCAAATTGGGGTCATTAAATGCTTTACGAATATATTGATTGGTTACTTGATTATTTACTATGGGTGCCCAAAACCCTTCATCCGGTTCTAACTGTAACGTTAATTCCTTTATTTGATCACTAGATAAGTTTGCTACAGCTTGCTTATTTCCTATACCAGCATGACCTAAAATTTTATTGTAATCATCCATATCTCCAATAAGAGAGTTTGAAAAAACACCTACATTCATAAGTGTTAACCCTATCTGCTCTCTTCTATACCCAGTGGCTGCATTCTTTATTCTATTTGCACAACCCTCATCCACTTCTTGAAATCTTCTAATGGCATAATCGCTACTTACCATAACTCTATCAATATTATCAATTCTTTTATTAACGCATACTATCTCATCATTAATTGCCTCAGCTGATATTCTTAATTTTGATGAGCCAGTAGCTTAAGTATTAGTTTAGCAAGATTAAGCCTAATTTTTTCATCTTCAGAAGCATCTCTACCTCTATTCAAATTTATTTTTGATTCATTCATTCTCTCGAAAGATATTCCTATTATTCCACTCAATTATTCACCCTATTCCATCATATATTTGCATAAATATACTTTTAGCTTTTATCTTATAAATTCCATTAATTACAATTACTCATAATGGCATAAAATTTTTCCTTTTTATATCTCTTAAATACCTGAGTTTATAGGCCACTATATAACTGATATTTATGTCATATTTTTCTAACTTTATCTAAGTATAACATTACTCCTGACTTAATCACTGATAATTGAATTTTGCCAGAAAAATTTTTTAACTAAGATATCTACATTCTTTGTAGAAGGAGAGAAATGTGCAGATGAGATTCTAAGGTTAGGACAAGTCGTAACTACCACTGTACTGAGCATGGTGCTTTAAATTGTGAAGGAAAGGCCACGCTGGATATAGCTATGCAATTTTATGATAGGTTTGTAAAGTACTGTAGGGAGCATAATGTTACCCATGAGAAAGAGGCAGGAATGCATGTCTGCCTTCTTCATTACTACAGACGTTTAAAGCTGCCTACCGCATAATAATCAATATATTACTTATAAATCTTTCGAAGTCTTCCAAATTATTTTGGGTTATATCGTATATCATGATTATCCCACAAAAAGCTTGTAATTACTTCCAAACGCAGAACTTATGATATAATAATACCAAAATAACCACTTTGAGGAGGATTACTATGTTTTGCAAAAATAATACGCAACAAACTACATTT
>JBLHPD010000252.1:0-6151 GCA_047624165.1 Clostridium sp.
GAGAAGGTTTAAAAATAGCGCGTAAAAATTCAGTGAAAAATTTAATTGATTGGGTATACACGCAATCTCAAAATGGAGTAAGCAAAGATGCTATTTGTGATGTTCTAAAATTGTCAAAGAATATATGCGCCTAATTCATGTAAAATAATGGAGCTTGTTTTGCTCATTTATAGTATATATATATTATATATATACTAAATCCTAGATTCCAAATGAATCTAGGATTTACAATTATACATTTTTACTTGCGTCAATTATTGTTTGATATGAAATTATTACAATACAATCAATAATTTTATCTTTTTTCTCTCTTATAGTTTTCTCAGAATAACAAGTAATTTTTAGCTTTTCTAGGAACTTATCTACTTTAGCTTGATCATTTTTGGAGAAGTTTTCAATATATTTAGTTGGAATTTTTTCTTCCACCCATTTCTTTTTCATATCCTTTAATCCTAACTCCACTAATGATAGTATCTTATAAAATAATATATCTGGATTATTATTTGGAGTTTCATCTATAAGCATGATTTGATTAATAATAGATTTCCATGCATCATATTTAATGTCTAGAAACGTTCTCATATATCCATCCTCAAAAGTAGGAATTTGATAATTTAATATATCATCAATATTAGAAAATTCTTTCCCCATATCTTTTGAATTCTCCAAAATAGTATTTAACCCAGGTATTTTTAGGTTCTTAATTAATAAAGGTAAAAGAGTAGAAGGTATAGGAACTCCTAATAAGTTTAGGTTCTCTAAAATACTTACACTCTCTGTAACTGCTAGAAAAGCAATTACAATTTGGGACAACATAGTTGTGGTTAATAGTGGATTTAGAATAATCTCTAATAATCTAATCGTAATCACACAAAGTGCATAAGTGATAGTTTTTTTAGTAGATTTACGTAAGCCCTTACTGCTAAATCTTTTGTATTTTATAGCAGTGGATATTCCTGTAAAAGTATCTAAAAGAATAAGCACTAAAAGAATGATATAAGAAGTTTGCATGTTTGTAAATATTTCAGACAGGATGCCTAATATTCCTGATGCTCCATATATTGTTATAAAGATGTTGCTTTTGTCCATTTTTTTCATCTCCATTAAAAGTAACATTTATATAATATATGTAGTATTTAAGAGAAGGGGAATGGTTACTTACTGATTGTCAAAAAAAGAAGCAGGGTCTTTCATAAATTTATCCAAACCTTCGGCTGTTTCCTTGAAGGTTTTCTTAATATCATTTAACCTGCTCTCAACTTCAATGTAATGTTTATCCAAATTTTCAAGATCACTATTATGTTGTTTTGTTAAACTTTCTACTGGATTATATTTATCCATGTTTTGATTCATAGAAGCATTTAACAAATACAGTTTATACATATCGTGTTTAAGGTTTGCTAATTCCTTGGCATAATCTTCAATCATTTTCTCACGTTGCTTTTTTAATTCATCTAACTTAAGTTGATTATCTGAACTATTCTTTAAAAGTCCTTCGAGTTGTTTTTCATAGGAAACTCTTATATCAATATAAGCTTCTCTCCTTTTATTTATGTTATTATTTTGATCAACAGCTTTGATAAATGCATTTGTTAGTATAGAAGAGGCTTCCTCCTTCTTTAAACTTTCTAGGGCGATATCCGATACTTCCTCTTGTCTTTTAGTTCGCCCGGCAAATGACACATCCGCTGGTATCTCCCTATGATCATTAACAATAACTAATGCTTTTTGCAATGATTTAAAATCATTGTAACTTAACATTTCAATGCTTTGAGTATTTGAGTATTTATCTTGAAGAAATTTATCAAACTGCTCTCCAGTTCCGTTTAAATTATTTTTATAAAAAGTTTTTGCACTTGAAATAATATTTCTAATGCTTTTTGTTGCATACTCTTCATTAAATAATTTATTACCTTTTATGCCCATATTAGTGCCTTGTTCAGCATCTGTTTTTTTCATATTGTATGCTTTATTTAAGAAGTTTGACATATTAGCACTAATGTCCTTAACTTTTTTTTCTGTAAAATTGTCAAAGGAATTATCCAAGACCTTTGTTAACTGAAGTTTTGTATTATCATCAAATTTAGAATTAGTATTTATACTTTTTAGTATTTGCCCATATGCGTCTGTACATTCTATAATTGACACTTCTTTAGACATGGAATCACTATTATCAAAAGATTTCTTAATATTTTCTAAAATAGTTGAAGTTTCATCATTAGCATAATCTATACTAAAATCAACATAATCACTTATCTTTAGTAATTCTATAGAGTGAATTGCACCTGTTTTAGCTTGAGTTTGATTATTATGTAGAGTATATTTTGGTATTATTGTATTTATAGGATTTAAAATCATGTTCATTCCTCCTAGGTCATAATAGTTACATTAATGTAAGTTTAAGGTATATTAATAATATCGACTTAAGTAATTTATACTTAATAGAGAAAATTTATATATTATTGTAATTATTAAACTAATTGGATCATATTGAAAATACAAGGAATATAATAAACCCAATTCATTATATTCCTCGAAAACAGAGTGAATTTTCCTAGTCTTAAACTACACAACTTTTCCAGCTATTTTTTATTTAAATGAAGTATCATATGTTCCTTTCTCTTTTTGAACGTGAAGTCCATTAATATCGATAACTGTTTTTAGCACATTCTCATTGGTTAATATATCATTTAACTACTAATTTATATAAATTCCCATTATAAACGAAAACAAAACCATTCAATATAATAAAAGTTATATTGAATGGTTTTGTTTTTACTTTAAATCATGCTTTTTTAATGATTTTATATGTATTTTTAAAAATTATATGGTATACTAGTAATGTAAACATTATGTATACGCATTAAAACTGTATGTAAACAACGATATACATATGTATACATTAGAAAATTAATCATAATTTGTTGTAAGGCTTATATTTGTAACTATAAATAATCATCAAAAAATAGTTTAACTAAGATTTTATAAGAATTATACTGGTTATGGGAAAGTTTTTAATAAGAAGCATTGATTATACTAAGATTAATTGATAAAAATAAGCGATTTTATTCTAATAATCATATAAAATACTGACCAGAGAGAAGGAGTAGCAAATGGATGCAATATTAAGTGTAAGAATAAGTGATGAATTAAAGCAAAAGTTTAATGAACTTGCTCAGAGCGAAGGAATAAACAATAAGGAACTTATGGAGCAAGTAGTTAAATACTACGAATTAAATAGAGCAAGAGAAGAAGACAGTAATATGTCCGAGGATATAAAAGAGTTACAAACGATAACCAGCAGAATGGCGGATATATATATAAACATAGTAGAAAGAAATAACATTAAAACTTTAGAAGTGAAAAATATTCATAGAAATGAGTTGATAGATAAAAATGGGGAAGTTCAAAAGCTAAAAGAGGAAATTGAATTATTAAAGGAAGAAAACAAGAAAATAACCTCAATGGAAAAAGACATAACAGATGAAAAGCATATAAATAGTGAATTACAAGAAAATATTAAAAGTTTAAAAACCCTTAACAATATGCAAGAAGAAAAAATATTAAAGTTAACCGAAACCAATGAAAAATACATTAAATACAAAGACGAAATCGTAAAACTTAAAACAGAACTAGATAAATCAATAAATGAAAATATGCAATTGAAGAATGATTTGTTAAATAAAAATAACGATGTAGATAGATTACAAAAACAATTTAATGAGTTTGCGGAAATAAATAAAAATAAAATAGAGGAACTACAAATTAAATCTAAGCAAGATATTGGAATGCAGAGAGAGAGATCAATGTTTGAAATGGACAAAGAACTTTTAAAATTAAAGGAGGAACAACAACGTAAGTTACAAGGATTGCAAGAAGGTTTTAATGAAAGAATTACTGATCTATTAAAACAAAAAGAGACAGCATCAGAGGAATTCAAAAATATGATCTTGGAAATGGATAAAAAAGAAACTGATGCTATTATAAATGAAAACAAATAGTATTTGGAAAAATATTTTAAACAGTGTACTCTCTCTTGATGAATATTGCTTGTAATTCTACACTTTATAAAACAAAAGCAACCTAGCTTAACGAAAGTTAAACTAGATTGTTTTCCATATATACTCATATTAAATTAATAATGTAATAAATAACATTAATTATTACATATAAAATAAAATTCATGGTATAATATGGGTAGTTTATGGTAATAAATATCTTGAGAACAAACGTTCTTGAAATATGGAAAGAGGGTATTACCATGAGCATAAATATATCGAAACGCGAAAATGAATTAATTGTATCCTTCGATTATTCACAAGAAAGAATAGCTAAAGTAAAAAGTATAAAAGGTCATAAATGGAATTCAAATAAAAAAATATGGACTATACCATTTACAGCAGATAATCTTACAATGCTCAAAGAATTATTTAAAAACGAACAAGAAAATATTGATGTTGAAAATAATTCTAGAAATGAAGAGTTTTATAAACTTATGGAAGAAGAAATAAAACTTAAAGGTTATAGTTTCAAAACAAAAAAATCTTATTTGTCACACATAAAAAGATTTTCAAGCTTTATAAATAAAAATTTGGATGAAATAGTTAATCAAGATGTAAGGCAATATTCATTATTTCTCCTTGAGGAACGAAAGGTATCGCATTCTTATGTAAATCAAGCTATAAGTTCTATAAGATTTTTGTGCAATGAAGTACTAAGACAAAACAAGATTATAGAAGCAATGCCTAGGCCTAAAAAAGAATATAAATTACCTAATGTTTTAAGCTTCCACGATGTAACAAAAATATTAGTTTCATTAAAGAATGAAAAGCATAAAACAATTTTATATCTGACATATTCAGCGGGTTTGAGAATCGGAGAAGTTATAAAACTTAAGTCTCAAGACATAGATAGCCAAAGGATGCTTATTCACGTTGTACAAGGAAAAGGTAAAAAAGATCGCTACACAGTGTTATCAGAGATTGCACTCGAACAGCTTAGAAAATATTATAAACTATATAAGCCAGAAATATGGCTGTTCCCAGGGCAAAATAGCAAGGAATATATTACAGAAAGAACAGTGCAGAGAATATTTGAAAATGCCTGTATTACTGCGAAAATAACCAAGAAAGCAACGGTGCACACACTTCGCCACTCGTTTGCAACTCACTTACTTGAAGGTGGAATAGATTTAAGATATATCCAAGAGTTACTAGGACATTCAAGCTCTAAGACTACAGAAATTTATACGCATGTTACTCAGAAAAGTATAAGTAATATACAAAGCCCACTTGATAAACTAACAAAGAAATGATGAAAGAAGTGTGGTGATACATTCAGCCAGAGGTCTAATCCACGACACCTACGTCGGGAATCCGTCTATATTTTAGGAATAGTCAGACATTTGTGTCGGGATGATACTAGTTAAGTGACATTGCGAATATGAGCAAGGCGCTGTGGGTCATTTTTTAAAAGACGCAATTAAAATTCATTTTGTAAATCATATAAAAAAAAGGCATTCTCTCAAAACTTAAAATTGTATAATTAGGACTTGGTTTAGAAACATGCAATTGAAGAACTGGGGGAAGAATAAATGACTACTAATAAAAACGCTGCGGAATGGGAAGAAGCAAAAAAGAAATGTAAGCTTAATCCTGAAATATTAATGATGGCAAAAGAAATGGGTTTAAACCCTAGAAGCTTGATTAAAAACATTCCGAATAAAAGTGAACAATGGAAAGCACCAGTAAGTATTTGGATTCAAGATATGTATGAAGAAAGGAAGTCTAAATCTAATAAAAAGAGAGACCTAAAAGAACAAAAGACGAAAGACGAAAACACGTAAAGGCGTATTATGAAACTTTTGATTAGTGTTTTTAGCAAGGGGTTATGGTTATATTATTTATCAAAGGATATTATTTCAAATAATTGGCTAGCTAATTTAAGAAGTTTTATAGAAAGCAGGGCTCTGGAGCTCGCAACATCACTTAACAAAATGTTGCCGTTCGCCTTGGCTGGGAGTCCTTTAGGTAGACAAGCTAAACTAGAAGCAATCATTCAGACTAAGAAAATCAAAAACCAACGCCAAGGCACATTCCTTCACCAAGCGCGTCGCGCTAAGGTTCAGGAACGTCGGCAGCACGAAACGTTA
>JBLHPD010000253.1:0-6141 GCA_047624165.1 Clostridium sp.
TTTTCCATAAACTTATAATAACATAGTTTGTGTATGTTTCAATGTATTTATACACAAGCTATGCTATCCATCCCACACCTGAAGGAGTGGGCTTTCCGCACAAATATTGTAATTTTTATATTATTTTTGGAAGCAATTCCCTTCATTCGTTCAACACAACTGTTTACTAATTCATTAAAACCCAAACTCTTACAATGATAATTTTCTTCTATTGCATCAAGGCGAGATAAATATAATAAATCCTCTACAAGATTGGTCATACGTTTAGTTTCATCAAGTATAATTTCAACAGCCATGTCACTATCCACAACCTCATATTTTATACCCTCAGCATAGCTTTGAATAGACATGAGAGGAGTTCTAAATTCATGGGATACATTCTGTAAAAAAGTCTTTTGAGCTTTGTCATATATTTCAAGTTTTTCTGACATAACATTTATATTATTTACAAATTCGACTAATTCATCATATACAGGAATTACAACTTTACTACCAAAATTTCTTTCTGCAATAGCACTTATATGCTCATTAAGACTTGAAAAAGGATCCGATATTTTTTTTGATACACGAGAAGAAAAAAAACTAAGGATGAGAGCTGAAAAAATAAGAATAATAAAAAGAATAACATTAATCCCTAATTGTAATTGATTTACTTTTTCAAGACTTGAGTATATGATTATCCATCCTAGACCAAAAGAATTTTTATCAAATACCGGTTTTATAATTGCTATATACTTAGTCCCCGATAAATCAAGATTTAAGTACTTTTCAGTTTTTAGATTTTTAGGTTTATTGACTTCATTTGTTAATTGACTCATAAGATCATTATAACTAGCAGATGGTTTTTCATCAAATGGAATAATTCTATTTTTATCTTTATCAAGTAAAATAACATTAGCATTCAATACACTAAGAGGATCTTTTAATGAATGATCCAGCATAGAATAATATTTAAAAAGCTCATTGTCATTTTCTGGCTTTGGGGGTGGCATTCGCTCAGGTCCTGGAAAAAAGTCTGGTCCATGTCGCAATGCAGTATCTACAGTACTTGCTGCTATTCTATTCAACTGCACTAATATATCTTTTTTAAAATATATTCGCACTGCTACATTAAATATAATTGTAGTTAACGTAATTAGCATAATAATTGCAATAATGTTATATTTAAAAACTTTCCATTTTATCGTGTTCCTTTTCATGATATCCTTCCTTCTCTTGTATTGTAAAACCAAATCCCCATATAGTTTCTATTTTAAAAATTGAACCAGCTTCACAAAGCTTTTTTCTTATTCTTTTTATCATATCATCAGTAGCACGAGTCTCAACACGATTCTCAAATCCCCAAATTTTATCTAATAGCTCACTACGGCTAACTGCCCTGTTTTTATTCACTGTAAGATAATAGAGCAATGATAGTTCCATTCCTGTAAGCCCTATTGCCTTACCATTAACTTCAACTTGTTTAGTATCAAGATTTATTGTGACATCATAAATTTTAATAATTCTATTATTACTAATAGGTGTTTTATCTAGTTCTATTCTTCTAAAAATACTATGTACCCTAGCAATAAGTTCTAATGGACTAAAAGGTTTTGTAAGATAGTCATCACCACCTAAAGTAAGCCCGTCTATCTTATCTTGCGACCTATCTTTTGCAGATACAATTATTATTGGCACGGAACTTTTAGCTCTAATTTGCGAGCAAAGAGAGTATCCGTCAATTTCAGGCATCATGATGTCTATTACTAACATGTCTGCCCGTCTTGCATTAAAAGCTTTAAGGATGGAACGTCCATCCTTAAATATTTCCACCTCAAATCCCGCCTTAACAAGAAAGGATTTTATAATATTACATATATTAATTTCATCATCAGCAATATATATCAATTTTTTATTCATGAATTTAGTTCACCTCAATTTATATTTTACCATATGAAGAGAATAATGTATTTTAAAATCGGTTCTTCGCATAAAATTGCCACAGTATTACGGTATCCTAAAAGCTATTATATTACGATAATAGTAATAGGTAAATAAATGTAGGGAAGCAGTTAAAAGGAGCGATTAATATGAATGCAATAAACTCTACACAAAACACAATTAGTGCATACACTCAAGATCAATCAATTTCAATACAGAGTGCTTTTAAATCAACAGGCTCTGCTATTAAGTCTTCAGGAGTTTATAGTAGTAAACCTGTAAACCCCTTAGATACTTTAATATCAACAGGTACTATTACCCAGGACCAAGTAGCTTCAATTAAAAGTGCTTTTGAATCCTCAATTAGACCAGCTAAACCTCAAAACGATCCAGTCACATCAACTTTAGATGCACTAGTAACTTCTGGGACAATTACTCTGGAACAAGAAACAACAATTGAAAATGCTTTTGAAACTGCAATGTAGTATAAACGTTTGTAATAAAATCATAATATAATTTAGGAGGAAAAATATGAGTATATCATTAGTTTCGTCAACAACCAATTCAGCAGGCACAAACTAGTAAAACAAGTCCATCATCTAATGAAAAGGTACAACCTTCAAAAGATGTTACTAGTAGTTCAACTATAAATAAAGGGAATTCAAAGTCTAATAATAATAATAATAATAATAATAATAATAATAATAATAATAATAATAATAATAATATAATTGATGTTTATGCTTAATAATATGATGAGTGCCTCCCCACCACCATTAGTTATAAATTGTTAACAATATTGACACCTAGACGCAACTATTATATAGTATTATATATGTATAATATAACCTTTAAGGTAGGAAATGGAGATAATTTATTATGAATCCTGAAAACAAAAAGGTGTCTGAAATATCGGAAACTTCTTCTATTTTACTTTCGCTCTGTATTGTCGCTTCAGTTTTAGCCCTAGTTGTACTTAAGATAGTGTTAACCACTATGTAACTCATAGATATACTGCTACTGATACGCAAATTGCTTTAATCTATTAGTTAATTAATTAAGCTTGTATGACTTGTCTAGTCATACAAGCTCTTAATTTATCACTTCTTCAAATGATGACGATTTAATTTAATAATTATAAAAAAAGCACCTATAGCTCACACTTTTCACAGCGTGTAATCTATAGGTACCCATTTTACATTATTGTAAGCTTTTATTTTTAATTAATTCGAATTAATTTTTCTATCTTTATACTTGTGTCACTTGTGAGTGTTGCAGAGAGCACCACGTATTTATTCACATAGCTAGATTCACTGCCAATCTTTACAGTTGCACTATTCCCTATATTTTCAATGATACTAGCCATAATAGGAGTAGAGTTGTCTTGATTTTTCACACTCCATTGTACAGCCTTATCAAATACTTCTGTACCATTGTCATATATATGACTTGCGTAAAATGAGCTTTGTGCAAGATTTATTGCTTCATTTCCAGTAATAGAAATAGAATACTTATGTGTTCCAAGTTCATTTGCAGGAGCCACAACTGTACTTTTAATTAAAGTCACTGCTGTTTGTGCTAAAAGCCTTCCGTTTATGGATGCTTTAGTGCCCATACTAATATTTGTCTTACCAAGTACGATACCCTCAAAATGAGCTCCAGTACCAACTTCAACGGTTTGCGCTGACTGCCAGAAGATATTCTTCGCTTGCACTCCACCAGTTAAGATAATTTTAGTGTGGCTTGCTTGAGTAATTCCTTTACCTATTTGGAAGATAAACACATCGTTTGCATCACCACTTAGATATACATCATCATTTATTAAAACACCGGTACCCCACTTATAAACACCAGCTGTAAGTGTTTGACCACTAATGTCTCCAGTATACAATTCGGTATAATCTGGAGCTCTTCCAGCAGCATCGGTATACGCTGTTTCCATGTTGCTTACAGCTGTAGTAAGATTGCTTGGAGTTGGAGACGCATAATCTGGAGCATATGCCTTTCCAACGAGTTGAGTAGAACGTGAAAATTCAGTAGTGGCATCCAATGTTAGAGAAAATCCAGTAATGGCAGTGGAATCAATTGGACTAACCCCTATGTTTCCAGTAACATGGGAATTAGGGACAGTAGATATTCCTGTTTTTGATAAAATCGCATAATCCCCAGCGGTACCAAGGTTTACTGGAGCGGTACCAACTGATGGCGTTTCACTTTCAACATTAGAATATATACTTTCGGAAGTATCATTTGATGCAGATATCTTAAAATAATATACTTTACCGTTTGTTAAACCAGGCACATCATAAGTCGTTTTAGTGATCGTAGTAGGATCACTAATTAAATTATAGATTAAACCATCTTGCGAGCCATAAACATTATAATAGTTAGCTCCTGCAACTGGCGACCAAGTTAAGTTTATTTGTGAATTTCCAGCAGTTGCAACAAGATTTGTTGGAGCTGTAATAACTTTTGCTGTTGGCTCAGCAGCAAATGCTGAACTAAATGAAAGTAATACCATGCTTAATATTAAAATATATGTCGATAATCCTTTGAATAATTTGATTCTCATAATTTTCCCCCTATGTATTTCTATATTTTATATAATTTAATTATACTTCTAATTATAAATTCATAAAAGAGACTAAGGTCCCCTTCTCTTCTGGACCTTAGTCATAAAAAATCAGGGACCTAAGTCCCGGTTCCTTATTCAATTATGCAAAATATTTTAAAAAAATATTTATTGACAAATATTAATTAACACTGTATCATGTTAAACAATATCAATGAGCAGAAGTAGTAGATAATGGAATTTAGTTTAAGCGAATCCGGGTTAGTGAAAGCTGGGTACTGTAGCCGTTATTGAATGGGTCTGTGAGATGTGGTGCGAACTAGTAGTAGCATTAACCGGAGTGTCTACCGTTACATGGACAGGGTATCGAGAAATCCGTACCTGACAAAGATAGTTATTTAGGTGGTAAAACGAAATTTTACATTTCGTCCTTTTGTAGGATGAAGTGTTTTTTATTTTTTTGTATCTAAATAACCAATATGGGTGGCACCGCGGTCACTTCGTCCCATAAACAGGATGAAGTGTTTTTTGCGTTAAAAAAAATAAAGAGGTGGTAATAAAATGGTTAATTTAACTGAAAAAGAATTTGAGGAGAAAAAATCTTTAAAAGTAATTTTTCCAATGTTTATTAAAATTAACGGTGATGAACTTACGCCAGTAAATATCTTTTATAAGTTGAAGGGAAAATATAAATTTTTACTAGAAAGTGCTTCAACCATTGGAGAAGAAGGAAGATACTCCTTTATGGGAAGCAGCCCCTATATGTTATTAAGTAGCCTTGGTGAAAATGTAACTATTACTAAAGAAAATGAAACTAAAAATCAAAAAGGTAAGGTTTTGGATTATGCACAAGGCCATCTACTTAAGAAATACGACAAATTAGATTTGGAGCTTCCCTTCATCGGAGGAGCAATTGGTTATATTGGCTATGACGTAATTAGACAATATGAGCATTTACCAGACAATAACCCAGATGAATTAAAAACACCCGAGACTTTCTTGCTTTTTTATAGTGAATTTATATGCTTTGATCATTTTAAAAATACATTAATGTTAATTCACAATGTATTTGCAGAAGAGGATGAAGATTATAATACTGTTTTAAATAAATTAAATTCAATGAAATCAATGATAGATGAAGTGTCTTCTAATCATGAGTTAATTAATTCATCACAAAATAAAGAAGTAACTTCAAATTATAAAAAAGAAGATTTTTGCAAGATTATTAATAAGGCAAAGGATTATATAACTGCTGGGGACATCTTTCAAGTTGTATTATCTCAAAGACTTAAAATAAAAAATAAAGTTGACCCTTTTGAGGTATATAGAAAGCTTAGACGGAGCAATCCATCACCTTATATGTTTTATATAGATTTTGAAGCTTTTAAATTAGCTGGAGCATCGCCTGAGAGCTTAGTTAAAGTTAAAAACAACACGGTAGTAACAAATCCTATTGCCGGTACAAGACCTAGAGGAGCAAATTCAAAAGAAGACCAACAATTGAAGGCAGAATTATTAAAGGATGAGAAGGAACTTGCAGAACATTTAATGCTCGTGGATTTGGGTAGAAATGATATAGGGAAAATTAGTGAATTTGCCTCTGTAAAGCTAGATAAATTTATGGAGGTAGAATTTTTCTCTCATGTTAT
>JBLHPD010000254.1:0-6119 GCA_047624165.1 Clostridium sp.
CTTAATTAAATTTTTTATTGCTATTTTTTTAGCATTTTACAATATATTCAAGTTTAACAAGTTAAAATTTGGAATAGTTCAGTATCCTAACGGATAAACCATAAGTTTTTGTGGTCTAATCATCATATAAATTTAAATTAAAGTGGACACCTTTATAATGGTATCCACTTTAACTTTTATATGTCCATTAATGATTCACCAATTTTCTTAATTTCATCTTTTTTCCTTATAAACATATCAACAAGTTCTGGATCAAAATGTATTCCTTTTTCGCGAATAATATATTCCATCGCCTCATCAAATGACCAGCGCTCCTTATAAGGCCTTTTAGAAAGCAGAGCATCAAAACAGTCTGCTATTGCTAATATCCTTCCACATAACGGTATTCCTTTGTCCTTTTGTCCCTTAGGATAACCAGCGCCATTAAACCACTCATGGTGTGATAATGCCACAACGGAACCTGCCTTTAAATATTTACTGGACGTATTCTTTAGTATATTATACCCATTTACAGCATGTTGCTTCATTATTTCAAATTCGTCAAAAGTTAATTTAGCTGGCTTTAAAAGAATGCTTTCTGGAGTTCCGACTTTACCGATATCGTGAAGCTGAGAAGCATAAAATAAAATTTGCACATTCTCTTCGCTCATACTCATTTCAGTAGCTAAAAGCTTAGAATAGTGAGCTACTCTAAGTATATGATGCCCTGTTTCAATATCTTTGAGCTCAGATATTTTCCCAAGAACCATTATAGTCTCTTCTTCTCTTTCAAGTATTTTTTTTGTAGCTTTATTCACTTCTCCTTGTAACAATAGAGCTTTATCTTGAATAATTTTTTGGAATTTCCTCATTTCTAATAAGTTTCTTGTTCTTGCAATAAATTCTATTGAGTTAATTGGTTTAATTAAAAAATCTGTTACTCCTGCTTGTAATGCATCAATTTTTATTTTTTGATCATCAGAAACAGCAGTAACCATAATTATAGGAGTGTTGGTATTTTGCTTTCTAAATTCTCTTATAAACTCTATGCCATTCATTACAGGCATCATATAGTCAATAAAAATAATATCAGGCTCTTTTGAGCAGGCATCCAAAAGTGCTTTTAGCGGATCCGTATAGTTTACTATGTCAATTGGTAATCTTCTTGCATATTTTTCAACAAGCATGAGATTTATATGATTATCATCTATAGAAATAGCTTTAAATTTATCCAATATAAAATCACCCCTATCATCTTTTATCACCCATAAATATAATAACTCAAATTACTTAAGTTTCCATAAATTATATTTCTACATTATTTCCCATATACCTCTATATAATTTAATATTTTCGTCAAAAAAATGCTTATTATTGTTTAAAACGATCAGATGCGTAGTGCTGTCTTATTAACAATAACTGAAACAGGTACCCCAATAATTCTTACTTATGAGATTCGCGAAATGCTAAAAAACACAACTATAAAATTTAATTTAGATATATTTATATAATACAAAATTGCTTCTGGAAAGTCAGCTCTTCTCATTATCTGAATTCGTTCCCAACCATGTAATATATCCCAATATAGCTATTCTTCACAGAAACTTCATAAATCTTTGATATATTTGTTCTATAAGTTATAAATTCTAAACAAATGAAGGAGATAAACTGATGAAGAATTCCCTAAGAAGTATCGCAATTGTAATAACTTTAGTTATTACTTTAAATGGAACTGCCTTAGCGGCTCCAGCGAATGAGAAGCTAACACAGCAAAAAGATTCATTAACTAGAATTCAAGTCCAAAGACAAGATATCGAGATCAGTAAGTAAAAGCATAACAAAAATAAATGAAATAAGAAATTCAGCACCTAAATATACACCTTCTAGAGGATCAGCTACTATATCAGATAATGCTGTAATAGCCTACGCTTCTAACTTTCTTGGTACACCATATTTATGGGGTGGTACAACCCCTTCTGGCTTTGATTGCTCAGGATTTACTCAATACGTATACGCTCATTTTGGAATATCAATAGGAAGAACCACATTTAATCAAATAAATGATGGTGTACAAGTATCTAAAGAGAACCTTCAAGTTGGAGATTTGGTGTTGTTTGGAACCTTTGCAAATCCTCATCACGTCGGTATTTACGTTGGGAATAATAATTATATACATGCTCCTCATACAGGAGATGTGATTAAAGTTTCACCTATGTCAAGAAGCGGTTTTTTAACAGGTAGACGCGTAAAGTAAAAAGTACATATTGTTATAATAATAATTTTAAAGGTTGTTCAATTCACTTTATTAACCTCAAAAGGCACATTGAAATAAATAACAAGTCAGTATTCTAGTATCTTTGACTTGTAACTCATTTCAATGTGCCTAAATCGTTAAACCTTACGTGCATATCACCATAAAAGAGTTTTGTTTATCTCTTCAATTTATTGAATCATTTTTATTCAATTCTATGAGCGGAATTATTAAATGATCAACAATATGTTCTACATATTCCATTTTAATGGGTTTTCCAGTAATTATAAGCTGATAAAATAATAATGCTGGGCCAACATCTGCTAGAAGTTTCAATTGCTCATCATCTAATTTCTTATCTATGCAGCACTCTATGGCATCACTTAATATACATGTTTGATTTGTTATGCAATCCAAGTGAATCGCTTCAGATAATAATTTATCTCTGCTTATTGCTGTTGCTATGGACAGCATTACCTTTTGCCTAACCTTGTCACTTATACCGAAATATATACTAAGTATTTCACATAAATAATCTCTCAAATTGTCTCCGCAGCGCTTAGGTTCAACCTTCTGCTCACATGGCATCATAAATTCTATGGCTTCTGCTATAAGATATGGTTTAGATTTCCATCTACGGTATAAGGTAGCTTTACCTGCATGGGCTCTTAATGCAATAGCATCCATGGTGACGCAGTCATATCCATATTCCGCTACAAGCTCCAAAGCAGCTTTTAAAATAGCAAGGTCACGAAGTTTATCTACAGGTCTTCCAAGCTTACATGGAATTTTACCTTCAACATTTTCAATGAAATCGGATTTTTTTATTATATCCATCCCTTAACCTCCATTCTCTGTTTATCATAAATATAACACAATGTAATCATTATTTCAACATAACTGAACAAAATAGTTTTGAAACTATTGTGTTTTATTAATAGCTGTGATATACTCTCATTGATAAGTGATTAGAATTGAAGGGTGGTACATTTATGATATTTAAAAAATTAAGTTTAGAAGATAAAAATACTATAGACAAATATATTTCTCCATACAAATTCTTGAGTTGCGAATATTCTTTTACAAGTTTATATATATGGAAAGATGCATGTGACATTCAATACGCCATATATAATCAAGCTCTTATACTAAAAAAGAAAGACTTTGATGGAAACTATCATTTCATGCAGCCTTTAGGATACGTAAGTGAAGACTTAGGAGATATTATAGATAACTTAAAAAAATATAGAGAAGAAAGCAATATGAAATATCTATTTAAAGATCTAGATGAGAGCTTTATAGAGGAATTCAATGTTTTACTTAACAAAAAAAATGAATTTTATATAAAAGAAGATAGAGATAACTTTGATTATTTATATGAGGCCAAAAAACTTATGACTTTATCAGGTAAAAAACTTCATTCAAAAAAGAATCATTACAACGCTTTTATTAAAAATTACAATTATGAAGTAGTTGAAATAACTGATGAAAGAGTAATTAACGATGTCTCAGATGCCGCACAAAAGTGGTATGATGAAATAAATGAAAAAAATATTAAACTTTATTATGAACTTTTGGCAATAAAGGATATAATAAATAATATGAATCTATTAAATCTTAAAGGAGTAGCAGTATATGTTGATGGAAAAGTAGCGGCATTTAGTATTGGTGAAAGTTTAAACGAAAAACTTGCTATAATTCACATTGAAAAAGGTGATAGAACTATAAATGGTATTTATAGTTTTATTGCAAAAGCATTGATAGACAAATGTTTTAATAATGCAGAAATAATAAACCGGGAACAGGACCTAGGTATTGATGGGCTTAGAAAATCTAAAATGTCCTATTACCCCCTAAAACTAGAGAAGAAATTCATTCTTAGCTTTTAGAAACAACTACTGATACATCGGCCCCCTAAAAAAGTAAATATATATTGAGAAAGAGAGGTGTTCTCTGATGAAAAAGAGATCAAATATTGCTATTTGGACTATAATTCTTGTTATTGCCGTATTATTTATGTTTCCTAAAACAGATAAGACAACGACAATTATTACTTTTGATCAATTTCAAAAAAATTGGTCAGATAATACTATAAAAAGCTTCGTGGTTGAAGCAGATCAGATGTCAGTTACTGGAACCTTAAAAAGTGGAGCTAAATATAAAACGGTCGTTCCATCTACTAGATTATTTCAGTTTGTTAAAGATAATCCAAAGATTCCAGCTATTGAGGAAACATACCTAAAACCTTCAAGTACTCAAATGTGGTTACAGGTTTTGCCTAATTTACTATTCATATTAATGCTTGTAGGCTTTGGTTTTATATTCTTAAAGCAGTCCAAGGGTTCCTCCGGAGGCGGTGGAATGATGAAATTTGGGAAAAGCAAAGCAAAACTTGCCGATCCAAATGCGAAAAAAGTTAGTTTTAATGATGTTGCAGGAGCAGATGAAGAAAAAGCTGAGCTTGCAGAAATAGTTGATTTCCTAAAGCAACCTAAAAGATATATGGAAATGGGTGCTCGTATACCAAAGGGAGTTTTACTAATAGGGCCACCAGGAACTGGTAAGACACTTCTTGCAAGAGCTATTTCAGGAGAGGCTGGAGTCCCATTTTTTAGCATCTCAGGTTCAGATTTTGTAGAAATGTTTGTTGGTGTTGGAGCCTCTAGAGTTCGTGATTTATTTGAGCAGGCAAAAAAGAACTCGCCTTGTATAATTTTTATAGATGAAATTGACGCTGTAGGAAGGCAAAGAGGTGCAGGCGTCGGTGGCGGAAATGATGAACGAGAACAGACATTAAACCAACTGTTAGTTGAAATGGATGGTTTTGGAGAAAATGAAGGAATAATTATGATTGCAGCTACAAATAGGTCAGATGTACTTGACCCAGCACTACTAAGACCAGGCAGATTTGACAGACAAATACTTGTTGGAGTACCTGATAGAAAAGGAAGAGAAGAAATTTTGGCAGTTCATTCTAAAAATAAACATCTTGATCCAGACGTTGAACTTAGCGTACTTGCCAAGAGAACACCAGGGTTTACCGGTGCAGACATAGAAAACTTAATGAACGAATCAGCACTTTTAGCTGTACGAAATGATAAAAAGCTTATAGGAATGAAGGAGCTTGAAGAAGCAGCTACAAGAATAATGGCTGGACCAGAAAAGAAAAGCAGAGTGGTAATTGAAGCAGATAGAAAGTTAACAGCGTATCATGAAGCAGGTCATGCAATTGTAATGAATTTACTTCCAAATTCAGATCCTGTTCACCAGATAAGTATAGTTCCAAGAGGAAGGGCTGGCGGATATACTATGCGTCTTCCAGATGAGGACAGTTCATATATGTCTAGGTCAAGACTCGAAGAGGAAATTGTTGGACTATTAGGTGGTAGAGTCGCAGAAAAACTAGTTATTGGAGATATAAGTACTGGTGCAAGCAATGACATTGAAAGAGCAACTTCAATTGCCAGAAAAATGGTAATGGACTATGGAATGAGTGACACTCTTGGAACAATTGCATTTGGTTCAGGTAGTGATGAGGTATTCCTTGGAAGAGACATGGGAAAAGGTAGAAGCTTTAGTGAAGAAACCGCTCACAAAATAGATGACGAAATAAAAAAACTTATAGATAAAGCTTATAAAAAAGCATTGACTCTTCTAACTGAGAATAGAAGTAAACTTAATGCTGTTGCGGAGGAGCTCTTAGTACGAGAAAAGCTTGAAGGAGTAGATTTCCAAGAAATATTCGCAAGAAGCTAGAAAATAAAAGGGGCTGTCTCAAAATAGAAAGTAATTTCTATTACGAGATGGCTCTTTTTTATTTTGTAAATACAAAAGTGGATTCCGAGGAATCCACTTTTGGTGTATAATTTAAGTATGATTAATAAAGAAA
>JBLHPD010000255.1:0-6088 GCA_047624165.1 Clostridium sp.
TACCTTGTGATAAGGTATTCAAATCGATTATTAGGGTGTTTTGTAAATGTCAAGTGGTTTTTTTATTTATAGGGATATTTTATTTTACATTTTGTGTAATCTTAGCTTGATGACATTGTCCTCGGAGGTGCTAGAAAGGTGTAGAAAGGTGTGGACCTCGGAGGTGCTATAGAAAGGTTCTACCTCGTGCGCCATTATTTTATATGAATTTTTACAATGGCATTTGTGCCTGGTAATAATTTAGTATCAATACTATCAAACTCGATTTTCACTTGTACTCTTTCTTCAACCTTTGTAAAAGTTCCACTAGTTTGAGCTGGAAGAAATGAAAACGAACTATTTGCAGCTTGTGCAATTGATTTAACTTTTCCGGTAAACTTTTTACCCTTAAATTGATCTAAAGTTATATCAACTGCCTCACCTATTTTTATTTTAAAAAGGTCTGTTTCATTTATATTAGAAATTATATAAATTTTTTGAGGATCCATTATTAAAGCAAGTGTTGGAGACTGAAGGCTTGATTGAAATTCTCCAATGCGAACATTTTTTTGAACAATTACACCACTAATTGGTGCTCTTATATTTGACGCTGCACCACCATCTGTACCAGCTTCTAATCGCCCAATAAGCTGATCCTTCTCTACAACCTCCCCTTCATCTACATTAAATTCCAAAAGCTTTCCAGAAACTAAAGGGATTACTTTGGTAAAATCAGCCGCTAGCTTTGCATTGTCTGTTGACACATAATGGGTATATTCATACCAATAATATATTGCAGTTGAGCCTCCTCCCAAAAGAAATAAGACTAAAATGATTGTTAACACTAATTTAAATTTACCCTTCATTTTGTACACCAACCTTTATTTTTTAAGAATTAATCCACTTATTTTAATTATCTAAATTTGCACCAGCAAATTGACTGTTATAAAGATCTTCATAAAATCCCTTTTGATCCAAAAGTTCATAATGGTTACCCATTTCAATAATACTTCCCTTATCCATAACCAGTATTAACTCAGCATTTTTAATTGTAGATAGTCTATGGGCAATAACAAAACTTGTTCTATTTTGCATAAGCTCTGCCATAGCCTTTTGTATATAAACTTCCGTTCTTGAGTCAACGCTACTAGTAGCTTCATCAAGTATCATGATTGCTGGATTTGCAATTATTGCACGGGCAATAGTTAAGAGTTGCTTTTGTCCCTGAGATATATTAGACGCTTCCTCATTTAAAACAGTATTATAACCATCTGGTAGAGTCTTAATAAAGTGATGTGCATGAGCAGCTTTTGTTGCACGAATAACTTCTTCCTCTGATGATCCCTCTTTTCCATAAGCTACATTTTCCATTATTGTGCCATTAAACAGCCAGGTATCCTGAAGTACCATACCAAACATACTTCTAAGATCTCCACGTTTTATATCTTTAATATTTATTCCATCAATGTAAATCGCTCCAGAGTTTACTTCATAAAAACGCATCAATAGATTAACAAGGGTAGATTTACCTGCACCTGTTGGCCCCACAATTGCTATGGTATGTCCCTGTTTAATATCAATATTCATATTAGTTATAAGTGGTTCTCCAGTTTTATAACTGAAATCTACATTTTCAAATTTTACTTCACCTCTTGGCAATTGTAAAACTGTAGCACTTCCTGCGTCCGATATCTCTTCCCCCTCATCTAAAAGTTCAAAAACACGTTCAGCAGAAGCAACCGTTGATTGAATTATATTAGCAATATTTGCAGTTTGAACAATTGGTTGAGTAAACTGACTTGAATATTGAATAAATGCCTGAATATCACCTACACTAATTTTCCCATGAGTGGCTAGAATGCCACCCACAACTGACACTATAACGTAACCTAAATTACTTATAAATCTCATTAGTGGCATTATCATACCTGATATGAACTGTGCCTTCCAACCTGAAGTATATAGTCTTTTGTTAATCGCATTAAACTGTCTTATAGAATCCTTTTCATGTCCAAAGGCTTTAACAATTTTATGACCTGTATACATTTCTTCCACATGACCATTAAGCGCCCCAATCTCTTTTTGTTGTCCTGCGAAAAATTTTTGTGATTTCTTTGCAATTAGCGTTACCACTATTGCATATATTGGCAGTGTTAATATAACCACCAGTGTAAGTAATGTGCTTATTGATAACATCATAACAATAACACCAATAATAGTGGCCATTGATGTAACAAGTTGTGTAAGACTTTGTTGAAGTGTAGTCGCGATATTATCTACATCATTAGTAACACGACTTAATATTTCACCATGAGTTCTCGCATCAAAGAATTCAAGTGGTAATCTAGATAATTTATCTTCAACATCCGACCTAAGAACATAAACAGTCTTCTGAGCTACTCCAGCCATAATATACTGTTGAATATAGCCGAATATCGCACTAATCACATATAATGCGATTAACAGTAAAATGATACGTTTTATATATGGAAAGTTTATGTTACCACCATTAAAATTTATTATTTGAGCAATAGCAGCTTTAACTTTGGCAAGGCTCCCTACAACTGCTGGCGTAGCAGTATATGGATTCGCTGCTAGTGGTGCAAGCATAGCCTCTTGTGGTATTAGAGCTTTCAGTTGCATTTTAGCCATTATGCCCTCAAACAAACTAGTTGTTGCTTTTCCTAAAATCTTGGGACCCACTATACTAAAAACTGTACTTAAAATTGCAAATATAAATACCATAATAAATTTAAACATCTCTGGTTTTAAGTAAGCTAAAAGTCTCAACAAGGTGCCCTTAAAATCCTTTGCTTTCTCTACAGGTTTTCCGAGGTTCCCTCCGAAGCCACCACCAGGGCCGCCTTTAGGTTTTTCTTTTTTGTCATTTTCGCTCATTTCAATTCCTCCTCTGAGAGCTGTGAGGATACAATTTCATGATATACACTGCAACTATCTAAAAGCTCTTTATGAGTTCCCATTCCGGCAATCAGTCCATCGTCTAAAACTATTATTCTATCTGCATCCATAACTGTTGCAACTCTTTGAGCTATAATAATAACAGTTGCCGTAGCTGTTTCCTTTTTAAGTGCTGCTCGCAGTTTTGCATCAGTTTTAAAATCAAGTGCTGAAAAGCTATCATCAAATATATATATTTCTGGTTTGCGAACTAGTGCACGAGCGATAGAAAGACGCTGTTTTTGCCCACCAGAAACATTAGTCCCCCCTTGTGCAATAAAATGATCAAATCCCGTGTCCATTCCATTTATAAATTCTGTAGCTTGAGCTATATCAGCTGCATGCACAATTTGATCAAACGTAGCACTATCATTACCATATTTAATATTTTCAGTAATAGTACCAGAAAAGAGAACATTTTTTTGTGGAACATAACCTATTTTTGATCTTAAATCTTCCTGGCTAATTTTGCGTACATCTGTGCCGTTAACCAAAACTGTGCCATGAAGAACATCATAAAAACGAGGTATTAAGTTTACTAAAGTAGATTTACCTGCCCCAGTACCCCCTATAATAGCTGTTGTTTCGCCAGGTGCCGCACTAAAGGTTATATTACTAATTGCTGGTTGTTCTGCTCCTGGGTAGCTAAAGGTGACTTCCTTAAACTCCACATAACCGCTTTTTTCATCTGCCAAACTTGTTTTCTCTAAATCTATGATTTCAGGTTCCATATCTAGTACTTCATTTATCCTTACTGCCGAAGCTTGACCCCTAGGTATCATAATAAACATCATTGCAACCATTAAGAAAGAAAATAAAATTTGCATCCCATATTGAATAAATGCCATAAGTGCTCCAACTTCCATGTTACCAGCATCTATTCTCATACTTCCAAACCAGAAAATTGCAATTGTTGTAAGGTTCATAATAAGCATCATAACTGGCATGAGTACTGCCATGATTATATTTACTTTTACTGAGTTATCCATAAGATCACGATTTGCAAAGTCAAATCTTTTCTTTTCATTATCTATACGATTAAAAGCACGTATTACTCTAATACCTGTAAGCCCTTCACGTAAAACAAGATTTAGCTTATCTAATTTAACCTGCATTAACTTAAACAGTGGAAGTCCTTTTCGAAGAACTGAACCAATAATAATAAAAAGTACCGGAATTACTACTACAAAAATCCAGGTTAGTACTTTGTCCTCGCGAAGAGCCATAATAATACCACCTATACCTGTAAGTGGTGCAAATAGCATTATAGAAAACATCATTACAGTTACTTGTTGAATTTGAGTTACGTCATTTGTTGTTCTTGTTATTAACGTAGCAGTACCTAATTTATCAAATTCATGTAGCGAGAAACTTTCTACCTTCTCAAAAATTTTACCACGAATAATCATTCCGAGAGCTACTGCCGTTCTTGAGGATAAGAACCCAGCTATCACTGAGCATAATACCCCTCCTGCTGAAATAATAAGCATAAGTCCACCAATTCTAAGAATATAATTTAAATCATTATTAACAATCCCCTTATCAATAATATCTGAACTTAATGTTGGTAAATAAAGATTTGCTATCACTTGAAAAAAAATTAGTACAACTATTGCCACAATTTGCGACGTGAATTCATCTAAATATCTGAATAACTTGATCACGAATTAATCATCCCCCATTAATAAACTAGGTTTAATCATTTTTCTTGTCCTTCCAAAATCCTTTTAAGGGTGTTAAGCCCTTCAACTATTCCATTAATCTCTTCGGGAGTGCCCTTTTTCATTATATTTGCAGCATTTTCTTGAATTAACTTATGAACGTCTCCATGTACTTCATTAAATTTGGGAGAGATAATTACATAAACAACTCTTCTGTCCTCGCAGCTTCTTTCTCTTTCCACCATACCTTGCTTTTCAAGCCTGTCCACAATACCCGATACAGTACTATTAGATAAGCTAAGCTTGCTGCTAAGTTCAGTCATTTTCATTTTTTTCCCTTTACTAAGTATACCCATAGTCATAGCTTGAAGCGGGGTAATACCTGTATCTTCAAATATATTAATTATGTTATGTTTAAAGAGTCCTAAAACCTTAAGAAAAAGTCTTGCAACTTCAACGTTATCATTTAACTGGTTGTTTTTATTAATCTCATCCAATTTATTCGCCACCTTAAAGGTATTTTTTAACAAAATTTGTTTCGTTTATAAATATTACGCGTACGTATATTTCGCATACGTAACATACATATTATATATTTTCAATTTTAGCATGTCAAGGTTTTTTATCAATATTTTAGCAAAAAATAAGAGAGATTACCATATAAGGTACTCTCTCCTATCTCACTTAAGTTTTATAAATTTTTAATAAATATCAACTTTTTTTGAATTTTTTTACTGATGCCTGTCACCTTAGTAAATATCAACTATTTTACCGTCAACACCTAATACTAACGTCTTAAAATCATCAACAGAAACATTAATTAAAAAGTTTCCTATACTTCCATCATAATTATTAAGTCTAGCCCTATTGAAATACTTACTAAATGTGTAGTTTACTTTATCAATTGTTACTCCTGTCGGATTAAGTATATCTGGTATGAATGCTGTAATGGATCCCATTTCAACCTCATCATATACATAAACGAATGTGTTTTTGTCCCAAATATCAGATACAAAATAAACTACATCATAAGCCGCTAATTCAGACTCTTGAATATTTGCCCCTCTATAAATATAAGCATACTTTGTATTCTTAAGCTGATTTAGAAGTTTTGTATTATCGGCTTTATATACTTGCGGATCACCAAAATCAGCATCAATTATAACTGCATAATCATAACCTGAGTTATCACTCTTCTTTGTTAAAACAATGGAAGAATATGCTCTCACAGCTTTAACTGCAACATCATAATTTACACTTTTCCCATGATAATAGTATAATGAAGCTTTTGGTAGTGTCATAGTTTTAGCTTTACTACCATTAACTCCATAAGCTATTGTTGAACCCGCTACACTCGTCACAGCATAGTTCTCTACGGAATTTTCTTTTTTATCAATTTCAGTAATTATAGTACCATCAACATATAATTGATACTTCGCACCAATTTCAAGCGGTCCAACACTATCTTTGTATGTCATAGTTCCACTATC
>JBLHPD010000256.1:0-6066 GCA_047624165.1 Clostridium sp.
CTCTTATAAAATCATCTGTACTCTTTAAAGTTGGAGAAAATTGTGAAAAGGCTTGTTGGTTTATAACATTTTTTTTGTAATTGGTCCATGAGAGACCGTCTTGAGATGCACCTTCTGGTATATACTCATTTTTAGCTAAAGAACTTTTTAAATCTTTGTAATTATTATATAAACTTAAGCTATCCTGATAAGCTTGATATCTAGGATCATCTTTAGATTCAACTGTTAGTGTTCCTCCTGTTTGAGCTTTAGGTAAGTCTCCACCATATCTAAGTTTTTGACCGTCTATAACATAATTGATATATGAGTCTTTTAAATTATTGTCACTTCTATGAGCATGATTTTCTAAAGTACCAGGAGTATCATATAAATTCTCTTGTATATTATCAAGATTAAAGGAACCAAATTTAATATCTTTTTCGTTATCTAAATTTAATTTAGTTTCATTAATAAAATTATTAACCTCTTCAATACCCGAACCTGCAAGATCTTTTAAATACTGCAACGTATAATCTACCCTTCCCACATCATTTTGTTGTTTAACATGTGTAAATTCATTTAGAACTTGTTCCATATAATTATCAGCATAATAAGATGGTCTTGCTATAAATACGCTACCTGTAAATGGATTAACATGATCAGATTTATCAAGACCTAGTTCAGCCCAACTTTTTCCTGTAAGTATATTATCATATTTATCCTCACCTACTTCAAGCTTTGGCTGTCCTAGTTCATTCCATACTTCTTTAAATCTTTCAAACTGTTCATTTGTTATTTGTCCTTTTTCAATACCTTTATTCATTCTATTAAAAAAGTTATTAGTACCTTTATGTGTTGTTTCTCCTTTAAAATCTGTTCCATATCTTACTCCATCATAAAGAAATTCTTGACCTGGCCCTAATTTTTTACGTGCTTTCTTAAATGCTTCATCTTTATTAGCACCTTCATATGTAGGTATTTTTTTAAAATCTCCAGATAAAAAAGCATTTAAAGGGTTATCTCCTTTTTTAGTCTGACTAAAATTATATGGATTGAGTGAAGTTTTTACATCAGTCAAAATATCTTCTGCATTATCAACAACAACATTATACCCATCTTTAACAGAATCAGCAACATTATTTACAGTATCCATAACATAGTCAGCACCAGAGGATAACCAATCAGGCAATCCAAACTGTGCTTTAGGTAAAAAACCACCTTCTTTATAAGCAAAATTATATCCAGTAGCATCAGTGCCTTTAAAAGAATTTTGCATATATTCTGTTGCGTCATCAGAAGTGATACCATCTTTATTTACCATGTAGCTGCTAAACCTACCATTATCTAAATTTAAATAATTTGCATTAGGGTATTTCTTTTTAAAATCAATTATTTTTTTATTTCTTTCTCCAACCTTAGAGTTAGATATAAAAAGATGCTCATTGCTTTCTGGATCAAACAAAACAACTTTATTACCAAAAGTATCTAATTGGTTACCAGCTGGGTTTAATACATCATATCCATTAGAATTGTAATCATTAAGCATAGGTTCTAAATCATACATATAAGAACCCTTACCAAATTTTTTGTCTAATTGATCTATTATATCTTTGTATTCAGATATAATTTCATATCCTCCAAACGGTGGTAAATATTTTTCTACAAAGTTTAATCCATTCATTTCTTCCCAAACCTTTTGCTCTGGATTAAAATAAGCACTTTCTCTTATTTCATTTGTAACTTCATTAAACTTTCTAGCTTTTTCTATAAATTCAGGGTCTAAAGACTCTCTCTCTTTTATAGAAAAATTACCACCAAAGTTAGGTCTTAGAGGTACTATAACATCATCATCTTTAAAATCAGCTTTCTTACCTAATTTTATATTACCATCTACAATACCATAAAACTGCTGCGTTTCAAAATCAATTTCTTGTGTTTGACCTTGTGTAGTATACATAGTATTAGGATACTCAGAAGCTTTGTATGCTGTTGGTGTATCCTCCATATAATCTCCACCTATAATATAATTACTATTTACAGGTTTTTCATTATTTCTAAAATACTTCATTTCTCCAGGAGGTATCCTAAGATCAATATCCTTCCTTGTACCAGCCTCACGGTTAGTAAGTGATCTAATAATAGGAGTTATAAAATTATCAATACTAGCTACAATTCCTTCTTCTTGTTCTATAGGTTTATTGTATATTTTAGGTTCTCCTGCATTTTGTGCTTTAGGTAAAGCTTTACTTCCACATTTGTGACATGTGTCTATATCAGATCCTCCATCAGCAGCTTTCCATTCCCAACTACAGCTATTACACTTCATAGTTTTATCTAAAAGTCCACCTCCAGTTACAGAACCACCTTTTTTCATTTCCTTTATTTTTTTTGTTTCTGGATCAAAGTATATTCTATCATATATTTCAAATGGTTTTCCTGCTCCAAATATTTCAGACACTTCTGATTCTGAAGTAGCTTTTTTACCAACTGTTTTATTAAACATATCTAGTAATGCTTTACCAGTTTTATTTACAGATGATCCTTTACCTTTACTATCAAATGGATTTAAGTCCCATATATCATATATAGATATGTAACTTCCATTTTCATCCTGTCCTATATCAAAAGTAAAGTCTCCTAAAGAGTTATCCGCATCAGGAAATTGTGTACCATCCCCTTGCCATTCTCCTCTTGATAATAACCTTTCATTACCTATTCTTCTTTTACCTTGATCTTTTTTTATCTCACTAAAATAACTATCTATTAGTGCTTGTTTAATTTCTGGATTTTGAAAATAAGTAGGTTTCAAATAAACCATATTCTTATCTTCTGACTCACCGGGTCTATAATTACTTACAGAAAAACTATTATTAATTTGTGGCATTCCTAAATATAGTCTAAATGCATCTTCTCGGTTAGGTATAGTATAATAAGTCTTATTATCTTTTGAGCCGTCATACCATAAAGCTTCTGGATCACGTCCTAAATTTCCTTTAAATCTTCTGTATCTATCAAGGTTTGTTTTTATATTCCCATAACCTTGAGGAACTATATTGTTATATGCTTTTTCAGATTTGTCTTTAACATAGCCTTGTTTTAATGTATCGGTTATTCCATATTTTTTCATTTGTTCTTTAGCTAATGCAATAGGGCCTTTTGCATTAATAACTACTGGATCTAACATAACCATTTGACTAGGATTACCCTCTTCATCTTTAAACACACTGCTTGGATAAGTGTATCTTTCTAATTCACCATCTTCATTTATATATTTCATAGAACCACCAGCTTGAGCAATTGGCACTTCAAATACTTGATCACCAGGAAACTCATAATTATTACCAGGAGTCATCATTTGACTATTACCTAAATTATCTGTTCCCATTACAGGAAAGTCTACACCTTCCATAGTAATATTACCTGACGGAATAATATTAAAAGGATTGTTTACATCAGGGCTATTTCTTTTATAACCTTCTGTTGAAAACAAATCTGATACATGTGTTACGTATTCATTTGGTCCTCCCGGTAATCCTAGTTTTTTATTATTTGCCATTATCTAAGAGATGTAAGTAATTTAGTATTATTTAATCTTAACAACATCTTTCTGTTTCCAGAGTTAGTTCTTCTTAATATAACATTAGTAAAGTAATTTCTAAACTTTTTATGTTGTAAAGGTGATTTTAAATAATTTAAATTTATGTTATTTAAATTCTTAATATAACCATTATATTCGGTATTCCATATAGGTTGTTCTGCATTTGTAAACTCACCTCTATCATTTGTAATATCCCAAAATTGATTAAACCTATATTTTTGTTCAACTTTAGAACATAGTATATTTATGTTGTTTGTATTAATTATAGGGTATGTTAATTCTAATATTGGATTATTAAATGGTGTTGGTACTAATTGTAGTAAACCAGAAACTTGCTCATTATTAAATATAATAGATTGATCAAAATTAAAATTTAAATCTTCCCACTTATCTTCTCCACAAGCATTACCCATTAAACCTTTATAAACATAAGCTTCCATCTGGTATTCTATGCTTCTTAATGTATTAACTTGTTGACCTGTAGTAGAAACTAATTCAACTTCCCATGGATAATCAACACCATAATAATTAGCATAACTATCACATCTTTCATTATGTCTCCAAAGAGTACCAACATTATAATTAGGTACAACAGTTGATGTATCTAATTCACATAGCCCTGTAACACTATTAAATAAATAATCAGGAGGACATTGAGGTACTGTAGTAGTTATTGTTTTAGTAGTGAAAAAATGATTTATACTTGGCAAGCATAATTCTGGATGCCAATCATGAAATGATATCCACGCTTTTGATTTTGGATCATAACTTATTGTCCAAGAACAATTATCAAAATAAAAAGGATCACCTAATATAATTGGTACAGGTATAGTTGTTGGGTTTAAAACAAACCCTAACGTTTCTGAATATTCTATTAAATTTACGTACTGATCTTTAACTCTATAATCTTTTTTTGAAAAATAAACTAAATCATCATTTTGATCATATATTGTTTGACAACCTACTCCTGCAATAGGGTTGTCTGATAAAACAGATTGTTCTAATAATGGATATTGTTTAATTAATAGTGATGGTAAATAATGTTCAAACCACCATTTCATTCCATTATTAGATATAGGATCTAAAGCCCTACCGGCATATTGGAATATTTTTCCTTGAGCTTGTGAAATATAAAATAAACCCATTGGTGTATTTATTACACTTCTTAAACTTTCACATGATCCATATTCATTAGACAAGTCTGAATTAGCTATATTTTGAAATGGTTGACTAAATAATCTACCATCTCCAATTGTAATATTGTTATCTGAACCTAACCTTAATGTATCTACACCTTGAAACATTTGTGGAGATAAGTATGGAAAAAATACAATAGCACCATTTTTATTTATTGGCTTTATTACATTAACTTTATTTTTAAAATCTTTGTAGTTAAAATTTAAGAACACTCTCCAATAATCTTTTTTAGATTCTTCTTGTGCTTGCAATGAGTATATTAATCTTTTAGGTCTTGCAACATAACAATTTTCTGCAACGTATGGATCATAGAATCTTGTTTGCATTTGACCCCAAGTTGATAATTGGCTAGGAAATTTAGACGGACTTAGAGATTCATCATACTTATAAAAGTTGTCTATTTTTTGTATTTGCGCATGAAACAAATCAGTAAGATCATTATAATCATATACACTATATATTCGTTTTGCTTTAGTATCTTCATAATCCCTTTGTGATAGATTAATTTCAGATTCCACAAAGAAATCTAATATACCATTAGAATGAGAATACATATAAGCGTATCTCATTGCTAAAACTGGGTTTGGATCAGAATCATTTTCAGAAAATACATTTACTATACTTGTAGGATTACAACTATCATTACCTCTATCTAAATAAAATAAATCATTTGGTAAAATTGGATCAATAGAATTACCACCATAAGTAAATATACTTAAACTTAATGTAGCAATACCTTGGGCTAATTTAGATAAATCAAATTTTTGAGAATTTAACCAATATCTTGGATAAGGAATATTTACATGTGAGGAGTAATCATATGTAAATTCATCCGGTTGCCCATATAAAAATTGAGCAAATATTGGCATAATAACCTTTTCTGTATACCTTGTTATAAATATATCTCCACTAAATATTGGAGCACTTGTATATTTAAGTTCTTCTGGAGCATCAAGATCTATATACTCAACACATGATCTCATTGGTATTTGTTTTATACCATCAAGTTGTCCATATTGATTATCAAAATTAAATTTTAATGCACCATAATATGCTGATATAGGTCTTTTTTGTTGTCTAGAAGGATCAGTTAAATAATCATCACTATATGTATTTACTGTTCCACTTGTGTTAACATCTCCGCCAATAACAAAACGTGAAGTATCTATAACACTTGGTGTTTCTATTTCTGTATCTAAAGCAACAGCAACTGTACTAGGTCTAAATAAATTATTAATTTTATAATTCCCACTATCAAAAGTTTGAAATGACTGACCTATATAATTTGAATC
>JBLHPD010000257.1:0-5957 GCA_047624165.1 Clostridium sp.
ATCTAAGCTATTATTAATAATTTTATATTTTTTTGAAATGCTTATAGATTCTGTTCTTATATAAATGTCAATAAAATTTTTATTTTGTATATTAATTCCAAGTAGGTTACTACTATTACCATAGAGACCAATGGAATAACTATTATTGCTTTCATAAGGTATTTTCCCTTTATATTCAATAAGTTCAACTTTTTTCAAAAAGGCTAAAAATTCATTAATTTTATCAATATCCATACAGATTTTATGAGTATTTATTTTATATATATCACAACTTGTAAATTGTGTTTGTGAATATTTGCTTAATACTAAATCATTAAAAGAACCACTCTTAGGATATAATTTGCATATCGTAAATATTAACAATATAGCAAATAAAATTATAAAAAGTTTTTTTTTCAAAATATTTTACCTTCCTCTCTTAAGTTATTATTAAGTTTTTCGCCTAAAATATTTTATTGCTCATTTTACAGAAAATGAGCAATAAAATTATAAACTCTCATTAACCTTTATTTTAAGTTTTGCACATACTGTATTATATTGTGATATATTGTTATATATATATTGTTATATTTTAAATATAATACTGTTTTATTCATTTTTTGTAATTATTTTAATATAAGTGGATTTTTTACCATAATAACACCGTTCAGTTCGATTTCGAACATCAAACTAATTATACACATAGGTAGTATTTATGCGTCATTTTGTAGTTTAAGGGCTATTATTAAAGTTTCATGCTTATTGATTTCAAAGCATGAAACTATTTACACTTTCCTAACTAAGGGGGATTTTAATGATTAATATACTTATATGTGACGATTATCCAAGAACTCTAGAAATACTGAGTAACATGGTAACTAACTTTTATCAAAATATTGACTTTAAAGCGTTCAGAATATTGACTTTTAATAATTCTACTAGCACTCTTTCATATATTAGAGATAACTCTACTAACAAATTTATATACATCCTTGATGTTGATCTTGGTGAAGAAAAAAATGGTCTTATGCTAGGGAAGTCAATACGAAAATTAGATAACTACTCTGGTGAAATGGTTTTTGTAACCAATCACACAGAGATGAGCTTTAAAGCTTTTCAATATAAACTTAGAGCACTAGAGTTCATTGATAAAACTTATTTCTTAGAAAAACAACTTAAAGAAAGTCTCTCAATTGCAACTGATATATTACTACATAATGAAGAAAATAATAAAGTTAAACAACTTCAGGTTAAATTTGGTTCACAGCTATTCAATATACCTTTTAAAGAAATAATTTATATTGAAACAATAAAAGATAGTGGAAAGCTCCTACTTTGTACTCAGAATAATAGAATTGAATTCTACAGTACCTTAAAAGATTTAAAAATTTTATTAGATGATGACTTTATACAAACTCATAAAAACACTATAGTAAATAAAAACTTTATACTATCTATAAATAAATCTCGTAATGATATGCACATAGAATTAAAAACCGGCATCCAATGCCAACTCTCCAAAAGTGGCTTAAAAGAGGTGTATAAACATTGGACATGCTAAATTTATTTCTTCTTGTTTTGTATTTTTATACTTACTTGTACATTTCTTACAAACTAAATAATTGTAAATTTCAAATAACTAAAGAAAACCTTTTTCTAATAGTTATTTTTACTACGCCTTATAGTTATTGGCTCCAGTTAAATCCTTTTAATAATCTAAAGCTAATAATTACGTTTATTTTATTAACCATAATTATTATGAAAACATTTAATAAGAATATTATTTCATCACTACAGATTAGTTGTTTCACTTTTATAATAATGATGATTTCTGAATTATTAATAGTTGTGCTTTTTACTGATTTATTAAATATCTCATTAGTAATCATACATTCTAATAAAATGATTGCTTTTATTTTTAATATTTCAATTTATACTGCAGCTATTTTCATAGCTAACATAAGAATTATACTTAATAAAGTCTTTAAATTTAAAAATAAAATCAATTTCAACTTAAATGGTTTATTTACGATTAGTTCAATAATTGTAGTACTCTTTAACTACTCATTACTTTACATATATTCACGTAAATATTTAAATAATAAAATTCTTATTCTATTTTTTATACTGTCAGTTTTTTATGTAATTATTGCTTTAAGCTTCTTCTATACAACCTCTATATCCAATAAAAATGCTGAAAAACTTAAAATTAGTCAGGATGAATATTTTAGTCTTAAACTTTATTCAGAAATCACTGAAAGTTTAATAGATGACATAAGTAAGTTCAAACATGATTATAATAATATACTTTTCATGCTCAATGGATATATAGAAAACAATGATTACACTGGATTAAAAATTTTTTTTTCAAAAGAGATACTTCCGAAAAACAAATATTACATCTTTCCTAAACTTAAAAAAATTAAAGATTCAGGGTTCAAAGGATTATTCGCAGCTAAATTATCAAAAATGATTAATGATAATATAAATATATCCCTAGAAATTTTAAATGATATAAATTCAGATTCTATAGACCCCTTAGATCTATGTAGAACTATAGGTATACTACTAGATAATGCTCATGAGGCTGCTAAAAACAGTAGTGAAAAATTCATATCTATATCACTTATTCAAGATGAAGCTTTAAGCATAGTAATACTTAACAGCTTCAATGGAAACGTAAATCTAAATGATATTTATAAAAACGGCTATTCCTCCAAAGGAAATAACCGTGGAATAGGCCTTTATACTGTTAAAGAAATATTAACTGAATCCTATCCCAATGTCTTACTAAATACAAGTATTGAAAAAAATACATTTATACAAGATCTTTATAAAAGCTAAGTAATATTACTTAGCTTTTTTTAATAATACTTTTGGCATTTTAGGTTCTTCAAACCCCCCCCCAACAGATGCTTTTGTTGAAGTCTCAGCAACCTTTGTTGAAATGTAACTGATTGTTGTTGCTACAAACCTAGATATTTTCACTGTAGTGTTCATAATTATTGTACCTCCTCTTAAGTAATTTATAAGTAATAGGTAATATTACTATCCCTTCTATCCATAAAACATGAATAAACATATTTGAGAAAAACATATCTTTTATAGTGATAGAAATAAAAAAATAGATTATTGCTGTAACCATACTTTTAATTTTCAGTTGTTTTCTTATTAAAGAATCTAGATAAGGCTTTTCTTCAGTATCCGCTGGAGCATATCTAAAATATATGCATATAGTCACAAGGAAGATTATCACCTTCATAAGGCCACTTGTCCTATAATTCAAAGATAAATATATGGAACCAAATATCATAACCAGCATAGATAAGAGACAATTATAACTCTTTTTAGCATGTATCCCACCTGCAAACATTCTTATCAATCCAAACATAATTAAAGTATAAAAAGTATAACTAAAAACACCTAGCAGATACCCTATGCCTAAAATGATAGGAAGCTTGGTAAAATTCATAAACAGAACTTCTAATCCATATCTTATTATCTCTAGATCTTCTTCTGTCTTATCAGGCAATCTTGCATTTACATAATCAGTTACTTTCATACTGAATTTTTCTGATGTTTTCATATCATTCTACTTCCTTCAAATTTCTTAGTCCCCACTTTTAAATTTAAAGAATAAGTAAAACAATGTCAACCCAAATGGGTTGAACGAAGCATTAAATAGGTTGAATGAAGCATTAACTGATAACTAACCCATTTAACAACGAAAATGTTGTGTTCAAGTGAAATGTATTTATTTAACCAATGATAATTTTTATTACTCAAACTTCGCACATGTAAAACTCACATAATCCGTTAGTACACCAACGTCTAAAAGTTAGTAATGAGCCTAAATTTGAAAAATATACTGTGTATAGATTTATGAATTCTATGTACATAAATTGGCAAACATTCATACTACAAACTATCTGGAAATGTTATAAAAACACATTTACTTCTAAATAATGAAGATTTGTAAACTTAATTTACATACTGTAGGTAGACTTAAAAATACTACTACAAAAATAAAATATATTTTTGACGGTGAAAGAAACCCATTATCGCAGATATATATCTTAAGAAAAAAACGCCCTGGAAGATCAAAATATCTTTTATCCTTAATGGCACAGATTTATGATATAAATGATAATAAATTGGAATGTAAGATTAATTTTTGTTCGAGACCGCAATAACAAAAAGAAATGGATTGGGTTCATTTGTACTGATTTAAGCTTAACAGAAGAACAGATTATTGCACTTTATAGGAAACGATGGGATATAGTAATATTTAATATGTTTTATGTACATAGCCCTATTGAAGGGTAACAATTGGTTATTTATGTATCTGCTATTGCCGTTTTAGTTCCATTGCTACACATCCCCTTATTTAAAATCTAATTCTCGCACATCCTGGCGGGGGGATTTAACAAATTGTTATAATTTATTTTGCTATTCGAGGTTTACATTTTAAAAATAAAAGCGTCTTTATTAAGTGTAAGGTAAAACAAACTGGCCGGTAAGTAAAATCTTATAAATAAAATTAATTAAAAGGAGAGATTTTTATGGGAGAAAGATATTTAAATCAAGAAATTCATTACTTTTCAGATGTTGAAATTGCTCAATATGCAAATGACGTAAAAGGAACACATTTTGATGGCATAACAGCAACTGTTTCAGGATTAGGAATAAGTGTAGTAGCAACTTCTGCTTTTCCTCCAATGGCTGCTGCAATCGCAACAGGATTAGGATTAGCATTTGCTATTAATGGAGTGATTGATGCTATTGAAACAGCTTTTAACGACAGTGATTTAGAGAGCGTAATTGATAGTATGCACGACGGACAAACTTTGAAAGTTGTTACTAAATATTATGAGTGGTCTTCTGCAAGCGGAAACTCTTATACTTATTACAGCAAAGAAACTTATACAATACTTTAAATCTAAATTTAAAACAGTTATTCATTTAGAAAAATGATATATTATATTCTAATTTGCATTAGCTAAACTATTATAGTAAATATAAAATTTACTACTTTATATGGAGAAAAAGAGGCTGTCGCTTCAAATGATTTTTTAATCATTTTGAGACAGCCTCTTTTCTTATATTTTTAAATTACATTTTTAGATATATTTATTTTTTTGTATAATAAATTAAGACTTATTATTAATCCATTTGCAATTAATAATATATTTACAAATTCTTTACTAGAGTAATACTTATATGCAGCTATAAATACGAAAGCATAGGATATAGTGTAAATTAAAATTTTAATTAGTTTATGAATAGAGAAATTTAAAGCTTTACACATTAAATAAGTTGATAAAATAAGATAAAAAGCACTTATATATAAATGATTATATTCAATTATATTAGAATTTAATTTTAATTTTTGCCAAACGCGGTTCGAAGTAGACATATTTATAAATGTAATATAAGACATAAAAATATAAAAAAATAAATGTATTAAATATATAGAGAATATAAACATTATGGTTTTATTTTTATTTTTCATAAAAACTCTCCTTTTAAAAATATTTTTAAACTTGGGTGTAAAATTACTATCCCTTCTATCCCTTCTATCCATAAAACATGAATAAACATATTTGAAAAAAACATATCTTTTATAGTAATAGAAATAAAAAAATAGATTATGGCTGTAACCATACTTTTAATTTTAAGTTGTTTTCTTATTAAAGAATCTAGATAAGGCTTTTCTTCAGTATCCGCTGGAGCATATGTAAAATATATGCATATAGTAACAAGGAAAATTATCACCTTCACAAGGCTACTTGTCCTATAATTCAAAGATAGGTATATGGAACCAAATATCATAACCAACATAGATAAGAGACAATTATAGCTCTTTCTAGCATGTATCCCACCTGCAAACATTCTTATCAATCCAAACATAATTAAAGTATAAAAAGTATAACTAAAAACACCTAGTAGATACCCTATGCCTAAAATGATAGGAAGCT
>JBLHPD010000258.1:0-5952 GCA_047624165.1 Clostridium sp.
TTATATTGTGCTGAAATTTTCGCTATAATTTGTTTTTTCTGTAAAAATAACGGGTCTATTGTATAAGGTGTTATAATAAAAAATCTCATTAACATCCTCCATTTCAAAACATTTATAACTATTTCTAGCTTAAATTTATTATATTTATGAATTCTTTAATAAATAATTTAAAATTATATATAATAACAACATTTGAAATTATAGCTATTAATATAAAAATAATCCGGATACACTTTGGAATAAAATACTCTATATTTGAAGATTTTAAAGCTATTATATGATTATTAGAGTTTTTTTGTAAAGCCTCTAATTCTTTAAGCTTATCCCACTCTTTCTTAAATGGTTCAAATGATTTTGCTTCACTACTAATATTTGTAGTGATATTGGTGGTGATATTATTAAAACTAATATTAGTAAAAATAATATTACTACTAACCTCATTTATAATTTCAAATTTTGCATTATTTAGTGACTTAAAATCTTTAATTTGATTAATCCATAGAGATGTAAATAGTACAGCCATAATTGCTAATATAGTGACACATATAATTGAAATAAATACAAATTTTGAATTTTTAATCACCCAATTCAATATATAAGCTATTGCCACTAATGTAGCAATACAAATAGAATAATTCCATCTATTAGTTTCATGTCTCCTTGCTGTTACCTTTTCTGTAGATTCATAATACAATTTTAATTCATCAAATGAATATTTTTTTGTATTTTTTTTCTCCACCATAATTTTAGCACCTCCTTTCTATATCTAGTCATAAACTAATTTAACCAATTACACTGACTTATTTTGAATATATGGTTGGTATAATTTTAAACAACCTCTTAATTAATTTCTAAAATCACTAAGCTCCAAAACCGTACCACCTCTAAGATCCTCTTGCTCCATGTTATCCAATCTTTCAACCAACGCCCCTATTATCACAACCATTTCATGCTTACTGTATTCTTTATCATCAAACCCATTTGCTTTTCCATAAGCCTCTTTATAAAGCTTCTTCGCATACTTTAATTGTTTATCTGTAGCTGGTTCTGTTTTCTGCTTTTTAACTCTCTCCACAGTATTTCCCTTTAACTTAGCTATCTTTTTAACGTATCTCTCTTTAAATACCTTTTTAATATCGTCTAAGAACTCATCATCTACCTCAAATCTTTCATCAGTAATTCTCTTAACATACTGCAGCTTTCCATCGTTCTCTTCGAATTTATCCTCAAACCAATAATCAAACACAGAATCAAAAACCTCATCCTCAGAGATTCCTTTTAGCATATTAGTCATACTCCCACTAATACTAAGTTTCCACTTTTGTTCTAAATCCACATATAACATATTAATACCTCCCCTATTAAGTTGCTAGTTCCCTTTTTCTTATCTTAACAACTTGGTTACACAGTACCGAAAAACCATTCAAAGAAGAAACCAGGTTATACCCATAATCTTATCGGAATGTTTCAGTTGTACTTAAATATTTACATTTCTTTAAGTAATTTACTAATCGCTTGTTGTGTTATCCCTATTTCTTTAGCAATTACCTTTTGAGTTAGACCTTGTGCTTTAAGTTTTTGTATTACTTTTATTTTTTCTAATTTAGCCTTCTCTCTTTTTGTTAATCCCTCTTCATCCCTATATTTAGCTTTCTGTTTTACCTTATGACTCTGATTATTTCTTCTCTTAATTTCTTTTCCATTAATAATAGTCTTAAGAATTCTCATCTCTTCTTCAATAATATTTAAAAGCTTTATAAGCGTTGTATTTTTATAGTTGTAACCCTTATATTTATATCCAGATCTATTTTTCTTTTTAACTGTGCCCTCTTCAAAATTAATTTTTAATTGTTCTATATCTTCTTTGGGACGTGAACCAAATTCATTCTCCAGCCACTCTTTATATGCCTTTTCTGCCTGCTTAGTTTGGCTTTTAACTTCACTCTCAGGTAATGGGCATATAAATCCTCTGTTAAACTCTAAAGTGTCCTCTAATGCCTTTTTAAGGTCATTGGTAAAACAACAGGACCAGTATCTATATAAAAAACACATAAGCTCTCTTTGGCTTTTTTCTACCAAATCCCCGTTTTCATCCCTGCAGTATCCTTTTCTAAAAGTCTGCAGCGCCACGACATCCATCAGCCTTGCATGGTGAAGACTATAAAGATTGTATAGTTTTACAACCTTTGATTTTCTTCCTCGTTTTTTTACACTTGGATTTTTAACATAATCATTTAGCTCCGGTAAATAATTCTCTTGAATATCACGAAGCGTATATCTTTCTTCATTAAAAACTAATATCTCAGTTGCTTGTCCATTTTTTTGATTAATAGTTCCTGTTAGCCTAGATACTCTAGCTGCATCAATTGATTTAGAATCAGCACCTATTTCTTTTAACTTCTCTAGGAAGAATTTCTGCACTGCATTCCAAAGAGGAAGAGCCATATATGGCACTGGTTCTATAAGCCAGTATATCACTATACCTTGACCAGAGATAACTATAAAACTAGGCGGCGGAACCGACTTCTTAAAATAATCTTTCTCAAGTAGCCATACGATCTGCTCTGCACTTAACCCCTTATATTGTTCTAATGTATAATAATCTAAATCTATAAATAAAGAGTTTAATTTTCTTATATTTTCTATACGTCTCTTAGGTTTATAAAAAGAATTAGGACTTAAATATATATTTGCATTTTTTATACTTATAATCTTACCTATATTTTTTTTAAGCTCGTCCACTTTGTAGTGATGCTGTATCCAGTTATTATTCTTTTTAAGGGCTATAGTTATGTATCCATCATCATTTCCATGCAAAAGATTTATTTGCATTTGTGCTTGTGACACTTCTGCACTATTAACCACATCTTCTACTGGCACTATAGTTAGATTCCTTATAATCTCACTTAAATCATCAATGTGTCTTTTTTCTGCCAACATAAAAAAGCCCTCCTATTTTGATGTAACCCAAATAGAGAGTGCTTCTTATATCTATTAAATACTTTATTTAACTTATACATATCTTGACTATTGTTAACAGATATATTAAACTAAGTATATAAATTAAATAAAATATTTAAAGATATAACTTTCCTATTCGGGAAGTTATCAGGATTTATTAAACTCTTGAATGAAGTCGTCCAAACTTTTATGATTCAAGAGTTGTTTCATTTTTTGGATATATATAAACCCTGATTACTTTTTAATTGTAAATAATTGTATTTTTATTTTGTTTTTTGTAATTTTGTCTGTTTTAATTTTACTATGGATTGCCTAAAATTTCAAGTTTTATAATATATAGGCATCCTTTATCTATCTCATAAAATTATCTTCTATATTTATTTATAAACTCCACTAAAGCAAGCGAAATAAGATCCTTCTGTGTCTCCTTTCTACTATCTGCAAACTCAGAAAAATCTTCTGCTATTTCTTTATACATTTTGAAACTTCTAGTAACTACTTCTCCACTTAATTTAGGATTATTTATATTAAGCTCTGAGATCTCAATTATATTTGTGTTAGTTTGTTTTCTATACCAACTTAGCATTTCTTTCAGATCTCCTGTTAATGATAAAATCTCTTTAAATTCAGCTGGTAGAGCAACAGTATTCATTGGTATACTTTGAATTTCTTTTGGTCTACTCTTAGTAGTCTCTTGGTATACTTTTTGCTTTTCCATTGGTTTAGTAACGTTTACTTTTTCACTACTTTTGTTTACTTCTTCTAGGTTTACTTTGGTAGTTAAAAAGTTTACTTGTCCATTGCTTCCAATATCGTAAAAAAAAGTTGACCTATTATATTTTATATCCGTATCTTTAATTGTTTCTGAAAAGTTTTTTCTATTTATTCCAAACTGTTTTATAAATTTATCTGTTGAAATTTTATCTTCTTTACTTCTACTTTTATTAGCTATTGTGTTTGCATTTATTGCCAGTGTAATTTCTTTTAATTTTTCTATTGGCAAATCTACTTTTTTCGGATTATTCATCTTCCTATCCCCCACTATTTAGGTTTACTTTTAAACTACTTTAGTATACTTTTTATTTTATCATAAATGTACTACTAAAAAATCAGTTTCTATAATAAAAAAAGAATATCTTTATAAACCTTATTATCTTTCAATAATTTCAATATACAAAAGTGGGTGGTGGTCCATGGAAGCCAGTGACTTTTCAATTATTAATTTTCCCTAGGTTTATACTTACCATAGAGGAATCTCTCAAAAATATGTTCCTATATATTTATCTTAACAAATGCAGTTGTGATTATGATTTTTGACGTTCCACAAGGTTCATGAAGATTGACCCTTGCAAAATAACACTCATAGGATATCCATCAGATGTAAAATACTACGTACGTATATTTTAAAACCCAGCCACCTTGTGCAAGTTGTGGGTTCATCACAACTTGTCCACCAGCGGTGTACGTTTTTAGATTTAACTACGTGATTAAACTATATATGCGTATATTTCATTTGTTAAAATTAACGATTATTTTAAATTAATTGAAGGCGGGTGGACAAGCTTGTGACCAAGGAAATGGACTAGCCAAGGATGGCTTGTACCTTTCCTTAAGTCAGGAGCTTGTCCACCCGCCCCTCAAGGAAAGGACTAGCTGTTGAAGTGGAACAGCCAAGGACGGCTAGTAGGGGTAGTGCTCGCAATTTGTGCAAAAGTCCCATTAAGAAAAAACAGTTACCATAAATTCAATTTAATTGAAATAGGTAACTGTTTTTTTATTAGATTTCTTTTAATGGTCTCATATTATTTACTAAATCATAATCACAATTATCATCAAAATTATACTGTCCAATAAAATTTATATGTTCCCATCCTAAAGGAGATATATGCTTCATATATAATTCATTAACTTCTTCTGTTTCTTTTAGTTTCTCAATAGCTTTAGGTAAATATAACGTATTCCAAAGAGTTATTGAATTTATAATCATGCTGAGAGCAGTAGCTCTTTGTACTTGTCCTTGAATATCTTTCTCATAAAGCATTCCGTGCTTTCCAAAAAATAAAGCTCTAGCCAAAGCATTTATTGCTTCACCTTTATTTAATCCAGTATTGATTTTCCTCCTGAAATCCTCATCCGAAAGATAATCTAATATAAAAATTGTTTTTTCTATCTTTCCAATTTCACTTAATGCTTTTGCTAAACTATTTTGTCTTGAATAAGAGCCTAATTTACTCATTATCAATGATGCTGAGACTTTACCTTGTTTTATTGAATGGGCAAGTCTCAATATATCATCAAAATTCTCTTTTATAATGTTAATATTTATCTTACCTTTTATAACTGATTGGATATTTTTAAACTCTTCTTTTTTTTCAATATAATATAATTTGCAATCTGATATATCTCTAAGTCTTGGTGCAAATCTAAACCCAAGCAATTGAGTTAATCCAAATACTTGGTCTGTATATCCCGCGGTATCAGTATAGTGTTCTTCAATTTCAAGCTCTGTATTATGATTGAGAAGTATATCAACTACATGAATTGCATCTCTTGAGTTTGTATTTATAACGCCTACTCCAAATCTAGAGTATTGATCACTTACAGCTGAATACATAGTTACTCCCTTTTCAAATCCATAATGTGGATTATACGATGCATTTAAAGTTTCAACACCTGTTATAACTCTTACCCCATCAGATGATGAAGTAGTACCATCACCCCAATATCTAGCGTAAGGTTGCTTATGCTGACAGTTAATAATCTCTGTCATAGCTTTATCTAAATTATCATCGCTCATTCTCCAATTGGCAACATTACTCATCTGTTTATATGTTATTCCTTTTACTGCTTGCTCCATTTTTTTGAGACCTATATTAGTACCAAGCCCCATAAGAGTCGCTATTATACAACTTCTTTCAGTATCTTTAGGTTCTTTATTAGTTGAAGTATGTATTAACTTTTTATCAAACATTGTATGTTTGCAAGTATCTA
>JBLHPD010000259.1:0-5947 GCA_047624165.1 Clostridium sp.
TGTTCTATATTTATTTTCCATAAACTTATAATAACATAGTTTGTGTATGTTTCAATGTATTTATACACAAGCTATGCTATCCATCCCACACCTGAAGGAGTGGGCTTTCCGCACAAATATTGTAATAAAAAAATTGAAAGTTATTTATTTTTTAATGCTTCTCCTAATATTGTGCCCACTCTATAAGCCTGCGAATTAGTTCTTTTTTGTTCTTCAAAGCAAGGAGGGCAGTGTTTCTTTTCAATTTTATCTATGAATCCATTAGATTTAACTACATTTCCTACACTACACATATGACCAAAATTACAATTATAACATTGAGAATATCCATCTGCAGAGACAGAATCTATAACTATCATCCTATTAGATAACATAAACTTGTTAATAATAGAATGAACAACCTCATTTCCCTTATCAGAATAACTAGCACTAACTGATATACCATACTTACCTTCCAAACTAAATCCGCCCCTATGTCTAAAAGAAAAAGTCCTCTCTAAGCATGCATGTCCAAGGGCATTTATTGTATCATAGTAATCTGGTGCACCAAAGACTATGGCATCAGCCTTTCTCATTTTTTCGCCTATTTCATTCCAATCATCCTTAACCTTACAAGTATTATCCGAATCACATTGAGTACATCCAATGCAACCATTAATCTTTTTTCCTGCTAATGAAATGAATTCATACTCTAGTCCACTAGCCTCCAAAATGGCTTTTACAGTTTTACTAGTTATCATATCTTTTCTTCCACTTGCGCTTATTCCTAGTATCATATTATACCTTCTTCCGTTTAATTATTTTTACCTTGAATAAAATACATTTATTTGCTTTTTAGAAAAATTCCTTCCAATACTTGAAAAAAATCATCCAGTGGCTGACTATTTCTACTGGACTTCATTCTTACCAAGGCTCCTTGCCAGTTATTTATAATAGCATCCGCTAGCAATGTGGGCTCGAAGACTGGTTTGAAATCAGAGATATCTCGTGCCTCAAGTATACATTTCAGAATTTTATTTGAAGTATCTCTATGAATTTTATCCGTAGCTTCTGAGATTTCTAGATTGACATCACCTAGTTCTTGAGATAAATTTCCTACGAAGCATCCGAGTTTGTAATTTTCACTTTTCATATTTTCGATTTTACTCAGATAAAATTCTTTTATTCTGTCTATAGGTGCTACTTGAGTATCATCTAAAAGTGAAAATTTTTCAAATCCTAAATCGTTTATATAATAATTCAATGCTTCAATGGCATATTCTTCTTTTGTCTTAAAATTATAGTAAAATGAACCTTTAGGTATATTTGCCGCATCTGCTAAGTCTTTCACACTGGCAGCATTATAGCCTTTTAAGTACATCACACGTATAGAATTTTTAATTATTTCTTGTTTGTTAATTAGTTTTTTGTCCATAAAATATATACTAAGCCCCTTTCACATTGATACAATCTATTTTATCTTAATTATTTTATTAACTAGATTAACCAAATTATCTTCATATATATCTGCCTTTGGATAAAATGGATTAAATATTTCTTCTTTTCGTTTTATGTATGCTGTTACAATCCCTACCTGTTTTGAATGTTATTTTCTTTGAGAATTTTAAGTGCTTCGGACACATCATCATATGGTGGTAGTTTTCTAAATGATCCTAATATATCAGCTTTAGTATCATCTGTTAATTTTTTGCCGCTTTCATGAAATACACTCTCTAAAACAACTTCTGATAATTCACCAAAGTTTTTATAGTTATTCATAATACCCATTATATTAGAAGTATGTAAAAGCTTATTAAACCAATATTTTAGTACATACTCATCGTCAATGTATTTATTAAAGTTTTCTTTCAATAAATTTAAGTTTAATAATGTTTCATTCATATCAAAAAATACTGTCTTTATCATTTTAATCATCCTTTCATTTAATAGTCAACCGGTCAACTATACTATAAATAAGTTTCCTTATCAATACTAAATATTATTTTATCTAATTATAATATACGGTTTTTTTATCTTATCACTATCTTCTAAAAGATAGAAAAAGTCAAAAAGTATCCACCATAAACTTCCAATAAGTAGAAATCCACTAATCATAGCAGCTGTATTGTGTACATTCCAGTTCAAACCATTTATGCTATTAATTATACTAATTACAGATTCCCCCAAGAGTATAATTAGTACGTAAATCAAAAAATAGTTCTAACCATGTAGCATGTCTATGTTCATCAAAATACAATAACGATTTCATTTAAATCCCCATTATAATTTAACGTAATAAGAACTCGCCTAACAGCGAGTTCTTTAACTTTGGCGGAGAAAGGGGAATTTGATTGCTGCTACGCATCAATACGTCGACACCCGGTCCGGGTCCTGTCTCCTCACGCATAGCTAAAAATGTGATAACATCACATTTTCTTAACGCCCTGTGCCCTCACGGGTTCAAATCCCCATTATAATTAACGTAAAAGAACTCGCCTTCCGCGAGTTCTTTATTATGGCGGAGAAAGGGGGATTTGAACCCCCGGAACGCTCTAACACGTTCGCCTGTTTTCGAGTTGTGCTGATGACTTTATTTATAATTTTTTCTACTTAATATTTCTTACCTTTAGTGATGTTTAGTTTAGGGTGTTAACAATGTGACCTCCATCTAATTATTATTGGTGTGATATAGTGACGACTATTTTGTCGTCGTATCGGCGCCACATTGCTACTTGTTATTTCTTTTATCCTCAATAGTGCTAGGATTGGATTAGGTTCAGCGTACCTTGCATAACGCAGACTATTATATTACATATAAAACCTCAATCATTGATAGTCTTAATTTCTTATTATTAGTTTTTATGGCTTAATTATGCAAACAGTCAGAATAAAAGATGGATAACCCCCCTCATCTGGAGATTTTTCCACTGGCCCCTTTAGCTTCAAATTTAAACTCGTCATTTAGCTCTGTCATATATGATTAAGTGCATCCTTACCCATTTTCTTAAATATGCTATGAGGCAAATATTGCTCGCTCCTATAAAAACATATGCATAATCTAATAAGCTCCTGATATCATCTATTCATAGGAATTTCATTAATAGTCTCAACAAATTTTTCGGCATATTTTTTAGAATCTGAAGGAATTATAATCTTATTCTTTAAATTGGTAGTAATAACTATTTTGGTGCTTATGCCTGTCCAAAATATAAGAATGGCAATAATAAACATTATCGGATTTACAAATCCTAATACCGTTAATGCTATTCCAAGAATCATGTCTCCAGTATTTAATATTTTCTTAACTGCTATCCTTGCAATATTTTCTACAGGTAACCTTCTTATCTTTACACTACCTCGTATGAAACTTAAATAATGATTACGGGTTTCAATAAGTAATGTTGAGTTATCCAGGGAAATCTTCGTTTTTACTTTGTTCATAGTTAAATCGCCAATATGTTTCTCCCATTCAAATAAAAAATCTTCATTGTTATTTAAATCATTTTCTAATGTAATCTTGCTTTCCATTCTTACACCTTCCTCTTTAATTATTAACTTCATTTTCTATAACACAAATTTAGCAATCTTACACATATAATTATTACATGTGTAAGCATACCAAATAAGTTTTTCCTGTTGACTTAATCTTTTAAAATTAGTTGAATAACTTAGAGTTATTTATACCTTAAATAGGTGGTATCAGTATCGCTAATCGTATCACCATTATTATCCTTCATAAATATTTTCATCCTGTCACCATTTTCGTAGAACTCAATAGTATACTCATCCTTATGAAGCCCATCATAAGAATCACGAGAAGTATATACTATAATATTGAAATCCATTATTTTATAATGTCTAGGAAGCATACTAAATGGACCCTCCACTCCATTTTCAAATAATGTTGTCAATTTAGAAATATCAGGATTATTTATGTATTCCTGTTTTACCCATGTACCATCTATCAAAGATTTTGCCTTGTCTAGTGTAACGGTCATTGGAGTTTCCTTTCCATACATTAAATCAAGTATTCGAATATCTTTAACTGGACTGTTAAAGCTTGCACATGAATATGTAATTGATATTTTATTGTCATTGATTCTATATTCCATTGAAAATTCATCATTATTTTCTTCTTTTGCTGGATTACCTAATGTACTCCTAATATTTTTTGTTGTCATTCCGACTTTAGTTCCATTTACTTCTATGTTCGAATTAGTAATAGTAATAATACAAACCTTATTATCCTGCATATTAAAATAATAATCATCATAATAATATGTTAGACCATCTTCTTCATCCTCTGGATCATCTACTATCTTCTTTGGTTTACCAAATGCTTTTTCTATATCAGTCTTTTGCTTACCAATATAATCTAATAGATTAACATCTTTTGCTGCATCACTCTGTTTTTTAACTTCACTCGCTTTTTTTGCTTCATCTTCTGCCTTTTTCTTAGCATCTTCAATAGCTTTCTTTTTTGCTGCGTCATCATTAGCACTGTTTTTTTGTGCTAATGTTGTAGGTTGTCCACTACTAGCTACAACAGTTTTATCTGTGGATTCGCTTGGTGGGGCAGTTACCCCAATTAAAACTCCAGAAATAATAAAAGCTAACCCATAATATTTTAGTACGTTCCTTCGATTCTTCTTTTCATCAGCACCCCATTTTATCACTAATTTAGGTTTGACCATTCCCACTATAAATCCAATGAAAGATAGAAAAATAAGTAAAACAAATAATGTAGTCATTTCATACCCCCTCGTAAATATTTATCAATTCAGCATTATCACATAGTTACGTTATAGAAATCTTGTTATCGTTTAATGAATTTTATATTCACTTATCCATGGTATTCTCCTGTTTTTACATTAACACTAACAACGAAACATTCTTTTCCATCTATTTTAGTATAAACTTTATAGTATCCCTGGTTATTATATATATTCGCTTTTTCATAACTTATATTATTTAATGAATCTGCATACCCATTTTTTATAATATCATTTTCAAATTTGGCTTTTATTCCAGGAGCCCATTCGTATGGATCATTTGCATTTTCTTTAGTAGATGTTGTAGCTGCTTGAGTATCCTGTGCCATAGTAGGTGCTGCAGTTGGTTGAGTATCCTGTGCTGTAGTAGATTCAGTATCCTCTTCCGTAGTAGAATCACTGTCAAATACTTTGCTTAACATACCGGCTGTTATTAAAGCATTTTGTGGCACCTCATTAAAAGATAGTGATCCAGCTTCAAAAGTACCTGCATCTACGTTTAATATAAATTGCTGCATTGCTTTAACTTCCACATCTTGATATATGCAATCCCCTGTAAAATCCACAACATCTTTCCCATCATCAGATTTAAAATATTTCCAGGTTGGAGAACCAAAAAAATTCTTAAACGCTTCCCCATATGTAGAATTCGGTCTATCATTTGGATGTCCATTTTTCACCATAAGTATATACTCGTTATTTTTATTTAGTGCAGTACTTGAACAGCCTGTGAGTGTTACCATTATTAAAGACAAAAGTACAATTATTATAGTCCTTATTTTCATGTCATGTCTTCCCCCTTAGTTTTTATAGATATTTGCTTAAAAAGAATGAATCCAGAAATTAAAGCTAAGTATCCCCCTTTTAATATATAATTAAAATGTATTTTATTATATATTATATTTTTGTTTAAATTGAACAATTTTACAATAAAACAGTTAATTAGCCATAATACTCTAAATATTGTAATGCACTTACCTATTTATATTCGTTAATAAGTTCTCACCCTTTATAGCACTTTGAAAATTTCTATTGATTGTTCGTTTTTCTTAAATTTCTACCAATACTCCGTTTATAAGTTCAAAAGATTTTCTATATACATTTCTATTCTTAAATTTATCCATAATTAAAAACAACATCCAATCTTATTATTGAATGTCGTCCGTAATAATCAATTATTATTCATTTAATATTGT
>JBLHPD010000260.1:0-5947 GCA_047624165.1 Clostridium sp.
GAGAATTAATTATGAAAATATTAATTACAGGTGCTAATGGTCAGTTAGGCAGAGAATTATCTAAGCAATATCAAAAGAAAAAAGGTGTTCATTTAATACTTACGGATGTGGCAGATTTAGATATAACAAATGTAAGTAGAGTAAATAGTTTTGTAGATGAAAACAAACCAGATTTAATTATTAACTGTGCAGCACTAACGGATGTTGAAAGGTGTGAGACAGAAATAGATATGGCATATAAGATAAATACAGTAGGACCTAAAAACTTATCAGCGGCTGCAAATAAAATTGGAGCTGAAATTGTTCAAGTATCAACAGACTATGTTTTTGCTGGTAATGTGAATAAATCACTAACAGAGTTTGATGAAGTAAATCCACAAACTATTTATGGAAAAACAAAGCTCGAGGGAGAAATATTTGCTAAGAACCTTAATCCTAAGCATTATATAGTTAGAACTGCATGGCTTTATGGGGATGGAGATAACTTTGTAAAAACTATGTTAAATTTAAGCAAAAATAATAAGCCATTAAAAATAGTTAGTGACCAGAAGGGGACACCTACAAGTACAGTTGATTTAAGTAGAGTTATAATAAAACTCGTAGAAGAAAAGAATTATGGACTGTTTCATTGTACTTGCAAAGGTGAATGCACATGGTATGAACTCACTAAAGAAATATTTAGGCTTAAAGGTATTACTACAGAAGTTTTTCTTTGCAACACTGATGAATTTTCAAGACCATCAAAAAGACCTCAATATTCAGTGCTTAGAAATTATATGTTAGAATTAACCACTGGGGATATAACTAGGAACTGGAAAGAAGCGATTGGTGAATATTTAAAACAAATTTAATTTGCAATACACCAAAAAACTCGCTGTTAGCGGGTTTTTTTAATTACAAGAATGCCCATATTATGCTAAACCATCTTATATTAAAGTGAAAAATATGCTATAATGTATACTGTATACATATGTAAATAAATATTAAAAGCATTGATAGAATAAAACTCTTCTGGATTTTTATTGCAAAAGATAGGGTTTCAGATTTATGTTCTGGACCTTTTTACTTTTGAAAGGGAATTATCAGTCTATGTAAAAATTGTGTATGAATATAAAAATAAGCGGGAAACTTGTATTTTTGTTTGTTTCTCATGGTTGTAAGAAAGAAGGAAAATAAAGATGGTAAAGCTACAGGAAATATATAAACTTTGCGAATGCTGTGAGAAGAAAGATAGAAAATCAGGTATTATTAAACTAATAGATAAAGGCTATAGTGAGGGCATTGCAACAATATATTATAACATTTGGAGGAGGCATTACATGGATTCTAGTAGTAAAGATTTAATGCTTTCAGGTATTTATATAGAGACGCATAAAGTAAGAAAACTTTTAGAAGAGTGCACCTTTATGGAACGTCAAAGGTATCTTGAAGCTTTAAGTAAAGAGCAACTTATCAGAATAGCACAGGCAGTGCTTAAATAATACAAAACAAAATTTATTTATAGGAGTAATTTTATAATGATTACTTGTAAAAATATATAAAAATGGTGGAGATAGGGGGAGTCGAACCAATAAAATATTGCAGTCATAATAAGGGAAAGTACAAATTATAAAGCTATTTAGTGATATAATTATATTAGGTTAGGTCACACTATATATAGATGGTTAAAAGTGAATTTGAAGCACCCATAAACAAAGTTTTTACTGGTAAAACGGTTTTTTAACTTATTTATATGGGTGTTTTTTGTATAATTTAAATTGAAGACCGGGTAATAATAAATAAACTAAAGGGAGGAATATTTACATGGATATAGAAAAATTAACGATAAAGGTTCAACAATCCTTAAATGAAGCTCAAGCAATAGCTGTAAAAAATAATCATCAACAGATAGATACAATACATTTATTTGCAGCACTTATAGCTCAAGAGGATGGTCTTATTCCTAATATATTTAGTAAAATAGGAGTGAATATAAGCCTACTTAACGAGGATATTAACATAGCAATAGATAGGATGCCAAAAGTTACTGGAAATGGTGCAGATACTGGATCAGTTTATGCTACTAGAAGATTTGATGAAGTTTTTGTACGTGCTGAGGATGAAGCTAAAAAGTTTAAAGATTCTTATATAAGTGTTGAACATGTAATGCTTGGTCTTATGGATGTAAAGACTAAAGAAATTGGAGATATTTTAAAGAAATTTAATATAACTAAAGATGATTTTTTAAACGCGCTTTCAAAAGTTAGGGGAAATCAGAGGGTGGAAAATCCAGATCCAGAAGGTACTTATGAAGCTTTGGTTAAATATGGAACAAATCTTGTGGAGCAAGCTAAAAAGCATAAGTTAGATCCTGTCATAGGACGCGATGATGAAATTAGGCGGGTTATAAGAATACTTTCTAGGAGAACTAAAAATAATCCTGTACTTATAGGAGAGCCTGGAGTAGGTAAAACTGCAATAGTTGAAGGACTAGCCCAAAGAATTGTAAAAGGAGACGTACCAGAAGGACTTAAAAATAAGATAGTATTTTCGTTAGATATGGGAGCACTTATTGCGGGAGCTAAATTTAAAGGTGAGTTTGAAGAAAGACTTAAAGCTGTGCTTAAAGAAGTAGAAAATAGTGAAGGTAAAATAATTCTATTTATAGACGAAATTCATAATATAGTGGGAGCGGGGAAATCAGAGGGTTCTATGGATGCAGGCAACATGATAAAACCACTTCTTGCAAGAGGAAGTCTTCATTGTATAGGGGCAACCACTTTTGATGAATATAGAAAATACTTAGAAAAGGATAAGGCCTTAGAGAGAAGGTTTCAACCAGTAACAGTTGAGGAACCTACTGTGGAAGATTCTGTGTCAATACTTAGAGGTCTTAAAGAAAAATTTGAAATATATCATGGTATAAGAATTCATGATTCAGCAATTGTTGCAGCAGCAAAGCTTTCGGATAGATATATAACCGCAAGGTTTCTTCCAGATAAGGCTATAGATCTTATAGATGAAGCTTGTGCTATGATAAGGACTGAAATAGATAGTATGCCTACCGAGATGGATATGACTAAACGTAAGATATTTCAACTTGAAATTGAAAAGAAGGCACTGTCAAAAGAAAATGACGATGCTTCAAAGAAAAGGCTTGAAGTAATAGAGAAAGAACTAAGTAATTTAAAAGATAAAGATAATGAAATGACCGCTAAATATGATAAAGAAAAGTCTAAGATAGTTGAAATTAGAAATTTAAAAGCAAAGCTCGATGCTTCTAGGGGTGAAATAGAAAAGTCAGAGAGGGAATATGATTTAAGCAAAGTGGCAGAGCTTAAATATGGAGTAATTCCAAAACTGGAGGCTCAGATAAAAGAAAAAGAAGAAGGCATACATCAAAATAATGAAACAGCTATGCTAAAAGAAGAAGTAACTGAAAAAGAAATTTCAGATATAGTATCAAAGTGGACTGGAATACCTGTAGCAAATCTAGTAGAAGGTGAAAGGAAAAAACTTCTAAGACTTGAAGATGAGCTATCAAAACGGGTAATTGGACAAAAGGAAGCTGTAATTGCTGTTTCAAATGCAGTTATTCGTGCAAGAGCGGGTATGAAGGATCCAAGAAGACCTATTGGTTCATTCATATTCCTTGGGCCTACTGGTGTTGGAAAAACCGAACTTGCTAAAACTTTAGCTAAAACATTATTTGAGAGCAGTGAAAGTATTATAAGAATAGACATGTCAGAGTACATGGAGAAATATTCTGTGTCAAGACTTATAGGAGCTCCACCAGGATATGTAGGATATGAAGAGGGCGGTCAGCTTACGGAGGCTGTAAGAAGAAAACCCTATAGTGTAGTATTATTTGATGAAATCGAAAAGGCTCATGAAGATGTGTTTAACATATTTCTTCAGATACTAGACGATGGAAGGTTAACAGATAATCAAGGCAAAATTGTAAATTTTAAAAACTGTATAATAATTATGACTTCTAATATTGGAAGTAACTATCTCCTAGAAAATAGTGAAAGTGGAGCTATAGAAAAGAGCATCCGTGATAGAGTCATGAATGAGCTTAAGTCAAAATTTAAACCTGAATTTTTAAATAGATTGGATGATATTATATTATTTAAACCTCTAGATACTAAAGAAATAGAAGGTATCGTTGATATATTCCTTGAAGATATTAAAAATAGGCTTAAGGACAAAAATATATCAATGAAAGTAACTGATGCTGCTAATGAGCTTATGGCAGAGGAAGGTTATGACCCAATTTACGGTGCACGCCCATTAAAGAGGTATATTGAAAATGTTCTAGAAACATCTATTGCTAAGAAGATTATTAGGGGGGATATAAATGATGGTTCTATAATCGGTGTAGATGCTAAAGATCAGCAAATTATAATAGAGAAAATTCAGTAATTGAGGTCTGATTGTGCAATAATCTCAGATATATTTGTAGATGAGGTGAAGGAAAGCGAAGGAGAAACACAAGTCTTAAAGCTTCGGAGGTTATAAAGCGGAGTTATAGATGGACACTAAGAACTATACTTTCATTTGGGGTATGGTTGGAGAAAATCAAGAATTTACAGATATGGATGCAGTATTAACTAAAGATATGAAATAATAAAAAAAAGACCCTTGAGGTCTTTTTTTATTTTAAAAAGTTGAATGTGTGTGAAAATAACTTTATTCACAATTGAAAAGTTTTCTTGCAATCTTTACAGTTTGAGTTGCGTCTTTTGCATAATAATCTGCTCCTATCATTTTTGCATATTCTTCATTTAGAACTGCGCCTCCAACAATAACAGTGCAATCCAAATTATTATCCCTAATTGATTTTATTGTTTCGCCCATGCTCCTTACCGTTGTAGTCATAAGTGCACTTAAGCCAACTAATTTAATATTCCCACGCCTCACTGCATTAACCACATCATCTGCGGGTACATCCTTACCTAAGTCTATTACCTCAAATCCATAGTTTTCTAATAAAATCTTCACTATGTTTTTCCCGATATCATGGATGTCGCCTCTAACAGTAGCAAGTACGATTTTTCCCTTGCTAAGATTACTGTCTTTGCTTTCAATTAAACTTTCTCTTATTACTTCAAAAGCTTTTTTTACTGTCTCTGCAGATTGTAATAATTGAGGGAGAAATATTTCTCCACTTTCATATTTCTGACCAACAATATCAAGAGATGGAATTAGATATTTGTTTACAATTTCCATTCCAGACATGTCATTTAACAGTACCTTTGTTATTTCCGAAGCCTCTTCTTTTAAACCATCAATAATAATGCTAGTTAAATTTTTATTTTTACTCACGTCTTTAGTGGCGATTTTGCCTTCAAAGGATGAATAAACATTTATATATTCTTTTGAATTTTTATCATTATTCCATAGAACATTGAATGCATTAACCGTAGATATCATATCATGAGATAGAGGATTTAATATAGGGGCATCAAGTCCTGCCGTTAATGCTGCGGCCAGGAACGTTCTATTTAATAGTTCTCTTTGGGGCAGGCCAAATGATACATTGCTTACCCCAAGAGTAGTTTTAACTCCGAGTGTAGATTTTACAAGTTCAACCGCGCGAATTGTCTCCCTAACCTCACTTTGTTGCGCTGATGCGGTTAAAACAAGACAGTCTATTATAATATCTGCCCTATCTATTCCATATTCTTCTGCCCGGTGTACAATCCTCGTTGCTATTTTTAGTCTGTCTTCAGCAGTTAACGGAATGCCATTATCATCAAGGGTTAAGCCTATTACACACGCACCATATTTTTTAACAATTGGAAATATTGAATCCATAACGCCATCTTTTCCATTAACAGAATTTATTAGTGCTTTTCCATTATATATTCTAACTGCCGACTCAATTACGTCGCATCGTACACTATCAATTTGAAGCGGAAGATTTACCACACTTTGAAGTTCTTTTATTACGTTTGACATAACT
>JBLHPD010000261.1:0-5930 GCA_047624165.1 Clostridium sp.
TGTAAAAAAATAGAATGGCACTAAAAAATAACAATGAAAAGTATGATTTTTTAGTGTTTTTATTAAAATAAATAAGGAAAAGAGGCTGTCTCTTCAAATGATTTTTTAATCATTTTGAGACAGCCCCATACATTGTGCTTTATGAAGCACAGTGTATTTTTTTTTGAATTTAACACAAACTAACATTGTTGAAGAAATTTATATATTATTTTTAAGTAGGATTACGTTTCTAAGTAGGAATACATTTTTAAGGAGGAATACATTTGAAACATAAAAAACATTTACTAAAAAGATGCAGCGCTGTGGTTATGATAATTTTAATTACATATTTTTCAAGCGAAGTTTATTTTAATATTTCTAGTAATAAAGCTATAGCTCAGGTTTTAAAATACGGTGCGCGTGGTGAACAAGTTAAACAAATTCAAACTAGATTAAAAAAATGGGGATATTATAAGGATAGTGTTGATGGAATATATGGCTATATTACATATGTTTCCGTTAAGTCCTTTCAAAGAAGCAATGGGCTAAAAGTAGATGGAGTGGCAGGAAAAGAAACCCTTGCAGCAATAGGTATTTCACCCAGTACATCAACCTCTGCTGGATCAGTTTCAAGTAAGAATGTAACAAACAATAAGGATGTGGATTTAGTAGCTAGGCTCATAAATGGAGAGGCTAGAGGAGAACCTTATGAGGGTCAAGTGGCTGTTGGTGCAGTAATTTTAAATAGAACAAGCGATGCAAGATTTCCGTCTACAATAGCAGGAGTAATTTATCAGCCCGGGGCATTCACAGCTATAGTAGATGGGCAAATAAATGCAAAAATTGAAGCGAACTCTATAAGGGCTGCAAGAGATGCACTTAATGGATGGGATCCCTCTGGCGGAGCTGTATTCTATTTTAATCCTGCAACAAGCACTAATAAGTGGATATGGTCAAGGCCACTTATAAAAATAATTGGTAAGCATAGATTTTGTAGTTAAATAGATATTCCTTTGTGTAATGCACATTGAGAGCTACTTTGTAAATTTCTAGTCTGTTTTTTAGAGGCTTAATGGAAATTACGGAGTAGTTTTTTATGTCAAATTATAAAATTGTATTTTAGATTTAACATTAGTAACATTAGCATATTTTGAATATGTTATAATAATTCTATATGTTTTTTAAAAATTTCTAAATATTTTACATAAAAAGTGGTAAATGATGCAACTAAATATTAAGAATTGCGTATATTAAGCGAAACACATTTTTAATAACTAGTGGTATTTACAAAATAATAAGTGCTATTTTAAATAACAAATTATAATGGGGGTACCGTTTAATGCCAAGTAAGTTCGAACAGTTATATGACATGTACTATAATTGCGTATACAGATATATTTTTGTTTCAGTTAAAAATAAATGGAATGCAGAAGATATAATAGCTACTGTGTTTACTAAAATATATGAAAACAAGGATAAAATTACGGATGTAGAAGCAAGTAAAAATTGGATTTTTCGAATAGCTCATAATACTATTATAGATTTTTATAGAAAAAACAGCAAAGTAATCCCAATTGAAAACTTTTTGGATATAGGGGATGAAGATTTTGGATATGAGGATATTGTTATCAGAGATGAGTTTAATGGAGTAAAAAGTATAATTGATCAATTACCAGAAGAAACTAAAAAAATGCTTTATCTGAGATTTTATGGTGGTCTCAAATTTAGAGAAATTGCGGAAACCGTAAATATAACAGAAAACACTGTTAAGTCAACTATTTCAAGAGCAATAAAGAAAATTAAGAAAAATTATGAACATAGTTTGGGAGGTGATGTAATTGGAGGAAAATGAATTTTATGTGGAAGAATTATTGTGTAAGGATGCAGCAAAGATTGTTATTGATGAAGACTTTAAACATGATTTAAAAAACAGAATAATGTTTGGGGATAAATACAACAATATTACGGAACTTCCTAAACAGAAAAATAATTTTAAGCGAAATAAATATTTGAAAATTGCTTCAGGCTTTGTAATTTGTGTATTTGTAAGTGGGACAATATTTAACGCTATAGATGTTCCAAGTAGAGATGTATTTACAAAGGGTGAAGGAAAGTCTAAGGTAGTAATGCCGATAGTAATGCCGAAAGATTCAATTGCAGTTAGTAGTGAAGAGACAGATGTACCACAACCTAAAAATGATATAGTGAAGAGTGATACTGGAACTAGCCAGCCAAGCGTAGCAAAAGGCAGTGAAGGCACCACAACTATCACTGATAAACCTTCTAATAGCATTTTGGAAGAGAGTGGTGGAAAGAGTGTTGCTGTTATTGATAAAGATTCAAATAAGGGGAATTCTGCAGATAGTGATGCAGATATAAATAAAAGTATAGCGAATAGTGGTAAAAGTAATAGTTCTTCAGCGGGAGTTAATGTTCCAATAGAGGTACCTACGATGGATGATGTAAAAGTAAATACTGGTGAACTTTTAAAATGCTACGATTCAAGGTATTCCCTTGATGAGAAGAGTCTAGTTAGTGTTAAAGATGGTGGTATATATGTTAAAGATATATCGTCTTCAATTGAAACGAAGTTAATTTCTTATAACGATAAGACTCAAATAGTTGATAAGCCTAATTTTACACTTAATGATGGGATAGTTTATTATAAGGCGGATAAAGTAACATTAGAAAATGGTGCTAGTGGTGAAAAAAATGGTGCTATTTATCTAACTGACAAAGATGGTCAAGAGTCTACTAAGCTTGTAGATGGAAAAAGCCCCATGATATCAAAAGATGGTAAAAAATTAGTTTATGAAGTTAATGGTAAAATAAATATTCTAACCTTAGCAACTAATGAAAAAAGATTTGTTGATACTGGTAAGTATCCTGCTTTTTCTGAAAATGGTAACTTAATTAGTTATATAAAAGAAGAAGTAGAAACTCAAAACTATGATGTTGGGGATGTTAAAAAAGATGTTTCTATCGAAAAGAACTTTTCTAGTTTATTAGTTTTTGATTTAGTAACTGAAAACACTTGTAGCTTAACAAATAAAGAAGTAAATATCAATAATACTAGAATTGAAGCTTGGGCAGAAACTGTAAGAAGCGGTAATGTTACTAGTAACTTTGATGTAACTAGTAAGTATAGCTACTTCGAGAGTATTTGGAGTTCTAATAATAAAGAAATTTATATTATTCGAAAAAACAATAGTGCACAAGTATTTGAATTAATAAAGTTTAGCTTAGATAAATAAGTATAGGTGATGATTAATACATAAAATTGGTAGTAGAAATTTTTCTACTACCAATTTTATGTATTTTATTCTTGTAAGCAATATTTAATTATTAAATCTAGAGTGCATAATATAGAGTCCATATGCGTTCTTTCATAGCCGTGTGAAGCAAAAATGCCAGCACCGATTAATGCTGTTTTTATGTCCCATCCAGCTCTTAGGGCAGCTGAAGCATCGGAACCATAGTGGGGATAAATATCTATTTTATAATCTATGTTTTCTTTTCTACATATTTCTGTTAATTTTTTTCTAAGACCTAAATCATAAGGACCAGTTGAGTCTTTCGCACAGATACAAACACTATATTCAAATGAATTTTGAGAAGGACCAGGGCAGCCCATATCTACAGACACAAACTCTTTAGTTTTTTCTGGAATCGACGCAGAAGCTCCGTGTCCAACTTCTTCATAATTACTAATAAAGATATTAGTTGTATATGGGAGTTCAATGTTATTATCTACTATATGTTTGATGGCATAAAGTAGAATTGAAACTGAAGATTATCACGCCTTAGAGATGAAATTAGTATTGGCACAATTCTACCATAAGAAAGTATACATTAGAACAAAATATTAACTAAACTTATAAATAAGCATGGAAGAATAGGATTAAAGAATATAGGAATACCTGGTTCAATGTAGTATAATACTTATGAGCAGAAAAGGAGATTCTAGATGAAGAAGAAAGCAATTATAATATTAGGAATTTTAGTATTGGTAGGTACAATTACATTTACTAGTTACGCTTATGTTAAAGTAAACCATTGGGATTCACTAATTTTACCTATGGTTAAAATAGAAGATGAAGATTTAACAGGTAAAACTAAAGAAGAAGCACAAAAGATAATAGTAGACAAGTACCCAAGTCTGGTGATTAAGAAAAAGCTAGATATAGTAAGTGACGGAAAAAAATATACATTGGACTACTCAAAGATAGACGGGAAGTGCAAAATTGATGAAGCTATAGAAAAGGCAATTAGCTATGGACGTGATATGAGTATGTTTCAAAAATATAAAGCTATTAGTAATCCCGGTCTAAAGCAAATAAGGATAACATTTGAGTATAATGATGAGATTGTTGATCAGATGCTTGCGAAAATAACTAAAGATATAAATAAAGAACCTGTAGATGCGACTATAAAAATGGGTAGTAATGGTGAATTGAGTATTACTAAGGAAGTTGCAGGAAAGCAGTTAGAAGTAGATAAATTAAAAAGTGACATCAAAAGTAAAATCAATGGTACGCTTTTAGCAGCTACAATAAGTATTGTAGCTCCAGTAAGTGAAGTGAATTCTAAGGTTACAGAGACTGCATTAAAAGCAATAGATACAAGAATATCAAGCTATAGTACGAACTTTGGAAGCTCAGCTTCAGGCAGAGCAACCAATATAGATTTATCTACTAAAAGTATTGACGGGACAATACTTATGCCAGGGGATGTTTTTAGTTTTAATGGAGTTGTAGGAGAGCGAACAGCAGCAAGAGGATATCAAACTGCAGGAGTAATTATTGGAGATAAATTAGAGCAAGGGTTAGGTGGAGGAATATGCCAGGTTTCATCTACTTTGTATAATGCAATACTTTCAACTGAAATTGTTTCTGTAGAAAGAATTCATCATACAATTTCTTCAAGGTATATACCGAAAGGACAGGATGCGACAGTTGATTATGGTAATCTTGATTATAAGTTTAAAAATACATATAAGTATCCAATATATATCCAAGGCATTATAGATAGCAGAAATCTTCAATTTAATATTTATTCTAATTCCACATTAACTAAAAGGACTTATGAAATTGCAAATGAAGTATTGGAAGTAACGGAAGCAAAAACAGAAACAATACAAGATCCAACTAAGTATGAGGGTGAGCAAGAAATTATTAAAGTAGGCTATGCAGGATTTAAAGTTAAAGTTACTAGAAAAACTTATAAAGATGGTAAGCTAATTGGGACAAAGATTATAAACAATGATACATTTCATGTTATCAATGGAATTGTAAAGGTTGGTACTAAGAAAAAGAGTACTGTAGCTCCAGTGCCTGCAGTACCACCAACACCAATACCGACACCGACACCAACACCAACACCAACACCAATACCAATACCAACACAATAAAGGATATATATATGAAACATATGAACATAGCGTTTTAATTAACGCTATGTTTTTTCTTGGGTTAGGGTCAGAAAATTTAAGTGTAATACTTGAATTAATGGATAAATAATGAAGATTATGATAATATAATTACTATAATGCTGTAACGTTGTACCCTAAAATATAGAGGGGAGGTATATTATGACAAAGGAAGTCGAATTAATTGATAAGATAGCAGATAATATAGAGAAAGTTATATTGGGAAAGGAGGAAGAGAGGTGAATATTGTGTCAAGTTATATTTTGACATTAAAATTAGATACAGAAATATATCAAGAAGATATATTAGATAAAAGATTAGAAATAAGTAGAAATATTTATAATAGTTGTTTAAGGGAATTATATAAAATATATAATCATATGAAAGAATCTAGAGAGTATAGAAAAGTAGTAAAAATGACAAAAGGCAAAGAACGTAATAAACAATTTAACAAATTAAATAATAGAATTCAATTTACGCCGGATCTTTTATAATATTTGTGCGGAAAGCCCACTCCTTCAGG
>JBLHPD010000262.1:0-5912 GCA_047624165.1 Clostridium sp.
CAAAATCCTTATTGACGTTAGTAGCACTATTAAAATAGTTGTGGCTACCAAGGATTATAGAATTGAGTTTTGATACCTCTTTACTATTGCAATCCTTTTGTATCGTCTTAATTTGGTCTTTGATTTTATTGATTGTGTTCTTTTTGGCTTTGTCGCTCATATTGCTTTGACAGACATACTTGTTCCTTTTTGGTTTTACTTTAAGAGCAAACCCTAAAAATTCAGTTCTATTTTTCCTTACATTAGTTATTTTAGACTTGTCAGGACTTATATTTAAGTCCAATCTTTCTTTTAACCATTGCTTGGTTGCATTATATATTTTTTGAGCTGTTTTATAATCTCTACAGAAGATTTTAAAGTCATCTGCGTATCTTACTAGCCATATTTCTTTGAGATTAGTTCTTTTGGTGGCACAGTATTTGTCACCTGTGTATTTAAATTTGAATTTAGTTTCAAATGTTTCCCATTGACTACTAATCCACCAATCTAACTCATTTAGCACTATGTTTGATAATAACGGACTAATTATACCACCTTGTGGTGTACCTTTGGTTGGGATGCCTGTACCTAGTATTTCCGATTTAAGTATTTTACCTATTATGCTTATTAGATTTTTGTCTTGAATACCCATATTCCATAATTGCTTTTTTAGTTTAGCATGATTGACATTGTCAAAAAATCCTTTAATGTCAATATCAACCGCATAGTGTAGTTTGTTAATATTCATTAAACTCATACATCTTGCAATAGCATGGTCTGTAGACCTGTTAGGTCTGAAACCATAACTATGTTTGTGAAATTTGGCTTCGCATATTGGTTCTAGTACTTGTTTTATACATTGTTGTATAATTCTATCATCCATACATGGTATTCCTAGAGGTCTAGATTTACCGTTTGATTTAGGTATTTCAACTCTCTTAACACTTTTAGGTGAATAATTATTAAATTTGTTTTGTATATAATTTACAAATTTTTCCTTGTTCATATCCTTATAATGTGTAATATCAAGTTTATCTGTTCCTACTGTTGTAGAACCTTTGTTTTTCTTGATATTCCTATATGCTAATAAGATATTTTCCTCACTCGATATATGTTGCATTAAATCTCTGAATTTATAGTTGTTACATGATTGTTCATGTAACTTATCAAATACGTCTTGCATTGAGTAGTATTCATTATTTCTTAGTAATTGTCGTTTCTTTAAGTTTAAGCTTTCCTTCAAGTCTGTTAATCCTCCTGTTGTTGATTGGAGTTTGGCATCTATTAGTCTTACTCGAACCTTGAATATTATTTAGTATTTAATATTGTATATAAGTCTGTCTTGTGGCTGTTGCTCTATTCCCATTACAGGAACTTCTTCGCTCATGCCACTACATTCATTCGGATTAAGATAAGTTATAGCTATTGCCTTTCCTTATCAATGGTTCATTGACAGTAAAATCTCCACATTCCAAACTTCCCTTGTTCCATTATTATTATCTCTGCATATATCTTTAGGTCGTTGGTATAAGCCTGTAAGCTTGATAGTGCCTGTAACACTATATGGGGTTTCATAAATTCAAATTTTACTAACCCACACTTACTACACTTGTGTGTCATACCCATTTCTAAGTATCCGAAGTATAGACCCGTACATTCCCAACTTTGTCAGTTCCATTTGGAACATCCTAACCATAGATATTTTATAGACCCTAGACCTATATCACTCGACTGCCTCCAGTTCGGTTTTCCTCAACATGATTACTCATTTGTTAGGGTGATTTCTAAGTCATTTTAACGAGCTTCTTACCTCTAATTATTTGCTTAATTAAACGCAAGTCGTACCTTTGGGATGGCATTTCAAGGCGTTACCCTATCATTCTACCAATCATAATAACAGTTCTAACATTTTTGTGTTAGGCTAGTTTTGTGTTCCTAATCTGCACTAGGATTTTGTCTAGCAACAAGTCGCACTAAATCCTTCATCTTCTGGTTGAACCATACTTGCTAAAGTTAAAATAAGTTTTTGTTCTTCTAAACTTAAATCATAACTAGAGTTCATAATAAAATAATTTGATTTTTTAACTATATAATTTTTATTCATAGAACCACCCCATAAAGAATATATTACCATTTTAACTATGACTATGTCAATAATAAGGTCATGTTATAATTTACTATGTAGAGGTCATAGTTGACTATGTAAAAGTCATAGTTCACTATGCAAAGGTCATAGTTAGATAACTTTTAACTATGCAAATGTCATAGTTAACTATGCAAAGGTCATAATAGATTTTTTAAATCTAGTCATATCAACGCTTTGCGGTATGCCTAAAACACTTAAAACAAAAAGATGTTAAAACATCTAAAACAACAACAAGGAGCATAACCATAAATAAATTATATTTGTTGTTGTTTTGAGAAACATAAACCATATTTTTCCACAGATTATCCACAGACATTATTAAAATGTATATCCTAATCTACAAAAAAAATAAGAATACCTAATTCAGGTACCCCTATTTTTCGGATTTTCCTATAACGGCGGATATAACTGCTGTTAGATCTGAAATAGATTTATTGAGATCCTCAATTTTCTTCTCAAATCTGACAAGAAGGTATATGCTCACACCTATAGGGAAGCCAACTGTATTAACCAGTTTAACGAATGCATCATACATGACACATCACCTCCCTCACCGCTATAAATAATATATATGCTTTTTCCAATTGTTTTCTAGAATTTTTTAAATATATTTTTTAAGTTTCTTTAAAGCCTTATCCTTAATCTTTCTATAATGAGTATAACTATTATCACCATCACAAGCTATTTCCAGAAGGGTCTCGGAAAATAAGTAAAATCTCGAAACAACATCTCTCTCAACTAGATCTAATTTTTCTAAGGCAGCATATAGCCTTTGAGACTCTTGGTAAGCTATTACTTCATCCTCTAAGGTAAAACTATACTCTGCAGGTGCATTGTGACTTATAGGCTCTACACTAGGAACTTCTCTATAGTGTTTAATTTTTCCCTTTAAAAGAGCATTTAAATTAGTTTTAATAGACTTAATACAATATCCATCAAAAGTATTACTACCAAGCTTATAAAGATTAACTGCTTTTATAACAGAAAGATATCCATGCTGCACAAGGTCATCAAATTCATAGGAGGGTATGTGGTAATTTGAAGCCAACTTAATTATCAAAAACTTATACCTTTCAATAATCTCCATTAAAGATTTTCTGTCTCCATTCTTTGCTTTTTCAACTAAAATCTCCAGTATAAACACCATCCTTTTTATTTCATATATCTATTATACATATTTTGTAATATTTGTTAAATGATTTTTTTTAATTTTTTAATTATTTTAAAACCGATGTTTAAAATATAACAATACGTAGAAAATACCGATAAAATAATATTTACAAATAATGTAATTACATATATTCCCAATATAACCGCTAATAGATGATGTGATTGTAATCTGACACAAGCACCTTGTGTCAGATAAGAAATGGCTTGTATCCTAGCTTTGTAAAAAATAGTAAATTCCCATTTTTCTCTAATCTGACATATTGACTATTTATCAAATATTGTGTAATATATAAATTGGGAATGCTAATATATGACAATGTGTGATATAAAAACAACTTGAAAATCCAATATATACGACGGTATATAACAAATTAAGCTATAATCCAAGTGTATGTTAAATCTTTAACGACGTTTAACAAGGAAGGTAGTCTACTTTTTGAAGTGAAGGTATATAACATAACACAAATAAAATATTCGCTTACAATGTAAATTTACTTGTAAAATTCCTAATAGTGTTAACAAAAGTGATAAATAGCTTCTAAAATGAAAAAAGTAAAGAAAGGAAAATAAAAAATGAAAACTGTAGAACCGATAAGAGATCTAAGAACCATTAGAAGTATGAGAGCATATTTAAGAGATCAAAGTCTTCGCAACGAGCTGCTTTTTATCCTTGGAATAAATGTCGGACTTAGAATAAGTGATATTTTAAAATTAACATTCGAAGATGTCTTGAACTTCAAGAATATGAGCGCTAAAGAATATGTAATCATCACAGAAAAGAAAACCTCAAAAACCAAAAAGTTTTACATAGGAACCATAGTAAGTAAACTAATTGAAGGTTATGCCGCTACACTAACAGAAGTGTTACCAGATATGTATGTATTCTGTAGTAAAAAATCAGAAAACAAACCAATATCTCGTCAACATGCCTGGTATATATTAAATAATGCTGCAGAAATGATAGGAATAGTCGAAAGGGACCATAATGGAAAAATAATATTAGGAGAAATAGGGACCCATACCATGCGCAAGACTTTCGGCTACCACGCCTATACCAACGGAACAACTATAGAGCTGTTAATGGATATATTTAATCATTCCTCTAAAACACAAACTTTAAGATATATAGGCATAACAGAAGATCAAAAAAAGGATGTTTATATGAAGAGTAATTTGGGGTAAATAGAGGGTTTGCATTGATGAAAGACTGTCATTGAAATCCCTCAAACGAAACAAATCCTTCATGTTTAAAATGAAGGATTTGTTTTTAATAATATCATTTTTATGAGCGTGTATTTTATAGAACATTCTCTGTATTTTACTCGTAGTCAAAAATCAAGTATAATTGTATATTTGTTAAATTATACAATATTAAAATTGTGTAATTTGTCCGCATACGCTTCCATATTTTACAATGGGGTCGCACCAGCAACCTAATAATTGTAAAAAACAAGCTTCACAATAAACATTCCTACTCAACTTATTCTCATTTAAATATTAACCAAACAGGTCATTCTAGCCATGCCTTTGCTTCATTGCCTTTTTTTAGGCGGCTGTCCAGACCCCATAGAAGAAACTGGAAACAGTTTCTTCTTGCTTCTAACCACTTCAAAATTATCATTAATAATTATTTATTTGCTTATTCCATTTATCCACATACTCACCAGTTGACCATTGGTTAAGAATAATACTTTCATTACTATCAACATCAATACTCAAGGCTGGTTTATCAATACCATTTTCAGGATTAGAATAAATCAACAATTTATTTGGAGTTAAAACTGCTAAAACATCATTATTAGGTGAAGATACTGCATCTTTAGCTTGAGGAATTTCTTGCTTTATCCTGTCCCAGCTAATACATAAATCATCATAGGATGTTATTGTTTTTGGCAGCTTAATATCTGTATTGATATATTCTTTAATCAATCGTCCATTTGAACCATTTCCATTATGCTGTGATACTTGGTATAGCGGAATTAAAACCTGCCATTTGCCATCTTTTCTAGATAACAAGAGATTTTTAATGTCTACAATTTGCTCTGACTTTATCATACCTTCAGAGCTAATGACTTTGTTATATTTCTTAGGATACTCTTGAAGTTTTGCTTTCTCATTTTTATCTAATAAATCAGCAAGCGCCATATTATTTTCCCGGCCATCTAAGCTGACTAAGCTTTCTAAATCATACAATTTAATATCATTTCTTGCACTTTGATAAGTTCCACCACCGGTGTCATAGTAGTAATCCTTGACACATGCATAATTATTTCCAACATACCAAAGCCATTCTACCTGCGACTTATAAGCGTTCACTATACCCTCCTTTGTATCAAGATATTTTTTCTTAAAGGTCTCAGGCGTATATAAATTCTTCATTAGTTTGTCTGCAGGATGTGAGACTATATTGGAAAAGTTATAATACGAATTGAAATTGCGAAAAATATCATCAGGTTGATTATTAGAGTTACTACTTGGATCTGACATAAAAAATTTATTATTTCCCACTTTATAAAAGCTATCTTTATACGGTGTAATTATTTCACCTTTTTTCTCTGTATAAGAAATCTTGTTATTATCTTGATGAATCCATAATGTTCTGTAATCATTTGGTACT
>JBLHPD010000263.1:0-5840 GCA_047624165.1 Clostridium sp.
GCTCTTTTATTTCATGTTTTATCAATAGTTCTTCTGGAATATCTTCTGAGGAACCTTCTAATAGTTCTAAGTAAGTATCTTCAGTAGGAATTTCCCTATTATATTTTTTAATCCATGATAAACTCTCATTCTTTGCTATAGTAAAAATCCATGATTTAAATTTTTTTATATCTTCAATTGTATCAAACTTTTCATAAGCTTTCATTAAGGTCTGTTGAAACATATCCTCGGTCAAATTTTGATTTTTTACAATAGAATATATAAATTTATATAAATCTCTATATATTATAGAAATCTGCTGCTCAAAATGCTTTTTTCTTTTATTAGATTTAAGAATATTAATAAATTTCATTGTTTTTCTCCTTAAGTTAAAAATATATATGAGGTATTTTTAACAAACTAATTAATAAAAGACTATTGTGACAATAACCAATTTATTCATTAATTTCTTTTGGTTTCCTATCCAAATATTCACAAACATACGTTATTATTAAATGTTAAGAATATTATACCATTAAGGTATTTTAATATACAAGGTAAAGTGAGTGTAACATAAGCTCTTTAATATTATCCATGTATAAAGTGATAAATAGTGTATAAAAAGTTAAAACCCTCTGAGATATTAGTCTCAGAGGGTTTTAACCAATTTTTAAGATGAGACCTAAATATGCCTTTCCAAAAGTTTTTTAAGGTTTTTAGAAAATAAAAAAATAAGGATACCAAAGCTTGAGGTACCCTTATTTTTCGGATTTTCCTATAACGGCGGATATAACTACAGTTAAATCAGAGATAGATTTATTGAGATCCTCAATTTTCTTCTCAAATCGAACTAAAAGAAATATACTCACTCCTATAGGGAAGCCAACTGTATTTACCAGTTTAACAAATGCATCAAACATGCTGCATTCCTCCCCTCACTGTCATAGATAATATATATGCTTTTTCTAATTGATTTGTATAATTTTTAAATATATTTTTTAAATGAGAAAAACTTTTGATTATCATGCTTATACCAATGGAACAACTATAGAGTTGTTAATGGATATATAGGAATAAAAGAGGATCAGAAAAAGGATGTTTATATGAACAGTATTTTGAGGTAATAAAAAACATAGAAACTATGTTATAATTTCCCTATATGGTAAACGGTTAGACTTAGCGCATAAGAAAGGATGAATAATATGTTTCGTAAAGCTTACATATTGATTAAGGACATAATAGTAATCTAATGTAATATTAATAGGAGGGACATGTATGGATAAAAAAATACCTTTAGGTGTAAAATTAATTGGAATATATTATATATTTTATGCACTTGCTTTAATAGTGACACTATTTACAAATGCCACTCAAGAATTTGCATTTGCAGTAAGATTTGGTCTTCCTAATGTTCCAGAGAACATAATGAAAGTCATAGCGGTCATGGTGTTTTTATTAATGGATTATGGATATTTGGGACTAAAAAAATGGGGATATTGGATTATGATAATTTATAATATATATATTATAGTTGTAAGTATTGGGTTGTTTCAACAATATAATCAGCAAACTTTTTACGGAAGTATAACATTTTCAATATTGGTATTAGTATATACTTTATCGAGAAGGAGATATTTTAAAGGGTGAAATAATTTTTAACAACAAGAGGGAATTCAATAAATGAATTCCCTCTTAATATATACATATATTCAATTTTAAACTAAGTAGAGTATAGTAATTTATTTTAATATAAGTTATTTTTCTTTGTCTTATCACATATCCTAAAGACCTCTTATTTATAAACTTTACTACCCTCTAAAAACTCTGAAGATTTAATTTGATACATTGGACTATCCCCTTTCTATTAGCGATTTTTTTACTTTATCTAATGAAAGTTAATATCAGTGTGGAACTACTTCCACTTCTTGTACTAAGTTAATTATGTTTCTTTGTTTATGAACTAATAATACCACGGTAATCTATATTTGTAAAGACTTATTTTTAATTAATAACAAATATTGATGAATAAAAGATTAAGAGAAAAACATAATAAGTGGTGTTAGTAAAAAAGAACTAATTATATTAATCAGTTCTTTTAAGTGGTTATATTAAATTTATATTTAATTAAAGGGGGCTCTAATTAAAAAAAACAATTAACTTCTATGTGCTTATAATAACAATTCTATGTGTCATTGTGGTGGCAAAATTAAAAATTAATTGTAACTAATATGCATGTGGAAAATATATACAAATAAAAATGATATTTAATAGGAGAGTTAAATGAGAGTATTTATAGCAATTGAAGTTTCAAAGGATATAAAGGACTATATGTATAGAGTTCAGCAAGATCTAAAAGCTAGTATGGAAAAAGGTAATTTTAGTAATGTGGAAAATTTCCACATTACACTAAGGTTTATAGGTGAGCAATCCCAGGATAAAGTTATAGCTTTAAAACAAGCTATAGAAAAAACTGCTGCTAGCGGAATTTCATTTAAACTTCATACAGACACAATTGGATTTTTTCCAAAGGGAAATAAGAAAGTGCTCTGGATGGGAATTACAAATGAAAAAGCTTTATTAGAGAAACTTTACTTATCTTTGGAATTAGAGCTTGAAAAAATAGGAATTAAAAAGGAAGAAAAGCCTTTTAGTCCACATATTACATTAGTTAGGCAAGCAATTTTAAAAGAAGATTTTATAATGCTTAAGCAAAATACTAGATTAGAAAATAGAGAAATATGTGTAGAAAACATATCACTTATGGAAAGCACAAGAATCAATGATATGTTAACATATATACCGATTTATGTGTGTAAAATAGGTAAATAAAAAAAGGGAGTGCTATTTTATTTTACTGCAATTCTTTCTTTGAGTAAATTTTTATAGATACATTTATAGAAATAAAGAGAATAGCAATTATAGCCACAATCGGGATTAGGTACTGGACAAACGTAGGCATTGCAGCGAATTCCGTAAAATCGAATTTGATATTGACTTTTATTAATAAAGTCAGTATAAATGGTGATCCCATGATTAGTATCATGAAGAAATACTTTGTTTTTTCATAGCCCAATTTATATTGCACCGGTGTATATATGCCAAATAGGATTACGCAAATCAGGAGAGTAATAAGGTAGCTGGATGGAGTAAGGTATTCAATTTTGGTAATAATCAGTGCTAATACGTTGTATGCCACGCAGCAATAAGCAAAGACCAATAGGAGAAAAGCATATCTTGATTTTACAAGAGTACTGCGAGAGTATGGCGTAGCACATAGCAGGGTTTCTGCTTTAGGATATTTCATTTCTGCAATCAAAACATATTGATACAACATAAACACAGTAAAAATTACGGATAACACAAAAGCAATAAGTCCCAAAAATTGTGATATTTGTGTTAGGTGGGATGCTTGTATCATTACAAGAAATATACAAGCAAATGGTAAAATAACCAAAATAAACCAATATTTTTTTATAAGTAAGAAGTCTTTTTTTACAAGATGTAACAGCATTATTTCACACCTCCTTCGACATAACCAAGCATAATATCTTCTATGGTAGGTCTTTCAACCAAAATATCTTTTATGTTTTTTTGAACTTGAGATAATTTATTGGTGATACCCTTAAATCCAAATCCTGATTCCTCAATATTTAAGAATAGTTTTCTGGTTTGGGCAGTCAAATCTTTGCTATCACCTTTTACTAATCGATGGGTATCCATCAATGTATCCTTTTCTTCCTCGAACAAAATCTTGCCGTTGCTTATAAGAATTATCATATCTGCAATTTTATCAAGATCTGAGGTGATGTGCGTTGAAAAGAAAACGCTTTTGCCACCTTGTTTCATATAATCTGTCAAGATATTCATGAACTCGCTTCGCATTAAGGGATCAAGGCCACTTGTAGGTTCATCCATAATAAGTAAGTCTGCCTCATGGGACAGTGCCAAAGTCAATGCGAACTTCATACGCATACCTTTTGAAAGTGTTGAAATCTTCTGGCGTGGATTAAGTGAAAAACGTTCCATATAGGTTATGTAATCCCGTTCATTCCACCTGGAATATGCTGGTGCAATAATGCTTTTCATCTCTTTCATTGTAAGTTCATCATAAAAGCAGCCTTCATCCAGCACAACTCCAATACGGTTTTTTAACTCAGGCTCATTCTTGTCCATATCTTTTCCAAATAATTTGATAGTACCGGCATTTCTCATTATAAGACTAAGAATGGTCTGTATAGTGGTTGTTTTACCTGCCCCGTTGATACCTATAAAACCTGTAATACATTCTTCTTGTAGCGAAAAGCTAACATCAGAAAGCGCAAATTCCCCGTAAGATTTATTTAATCCTGATACTTCTAATACGTTGCCCATTATTCATCCCCCTCATATAAAATATCCATCATTGCGTTTAATTCTTCTTTAGAAATTTTTAATGTCTTTGCTGCTGTAATTAAGTCCTGCATTTTTTGTTCAACAATACGCCGTTTAGAGTCACGAAGTAATTCTAAATTACCAGCAGAAATAAAAGTGCCAATACCCACCTGACTTGTAATAAAGCCCTCTTGCTCTAATTCATTGTAGACACGACGAATAGTAAGAACGCTTACTTTCAAATCAGTGGCAAAATTTCTTATAGATGGAAGTGGATCACCCTCAGACATCTCACCTTTAAAAATAATGTCTTTTATTTGGTCTTTTATTTGTTGGTATAGGGGTATATTAGATATATTTGAAATTAAAATTTTCATATCAGCTAATCACCTTTCTAGAATTAGTGTATATCTGTTTAATACACACTATACACTTAAAGTACTCATTTTGTCAACATGTAAAATGAGAGCTGTTAGAGAAGCATTTAAAATGCTTGCAAAGGGCGAGCTAGTGGGTAGCACTTATACCAAGTTGATTAGCAATATCTTTTTCGTTTAATTTACTGTGTGGTTCAAGGGGGACTGTTGTTAAAATTTCTTTAAGCTCCATATACACTTGAGCAACTAGTGTATTTCTATCTTTATATGATAATATTCTATAGAATATAGTATATAGAAGGGGGTACAATAATGACTGACATGAGCATAACCAGTAGGTGTAAAACAATGCATGAGTATATCGACTTGCATAAGGATGATATGATTGTAACTTTAGAAAAACTTGTAACTATGGAAAGTGGTACTAAAGACGACGAGGATGTAAATACCTTAGGAAATTATTTATGCAAACTATTCACTAATGAAGGCTTTGAATGTGAATTAATCGATGTTGGATCAGGTGGTAAAACATTAGTTGGTATGTTGGGAAAAGAAAGAGGTGGAAAACCAATAATCTTTACTGGACATATGGATACAGTATTTGGGAAAGGTACTATTAATGAGAATCCATTTCGAATTGAGAACGGAAAAGCATATGGTCCAGGAGTACTTGATATGAAATCTGGTATAGTTATTTCATATTATGTAATTAAAGCATTAAATGCAGTTGGATTTGATAATAAACCAATTAAAATATTGTTTTCTGGTAATGAAGAATGTATACATGAAAACTTAATCCACATTAATCTGATACCTTTTTTGATAGTTCTATTTTCGTTAAAGTTATTAGGATTATTAGTCCTACGTTGTCTATCTAATCTTCTTTGCAATATTAATCTTTCATGTTCAATATTTTCAACTTCTGGACATAACTCTAATAATTCCACTCCGATTTTACTACTAATAGCAATAGTTCTAGTCCCAATACAGAGCTGAAGCATGATTTTTTTAAAAGCACTAATTTAACGTAATATTATAAATTAATATTACTATTTGTCATCCACAGATTTTTTTTATATAATATTGCTAATAAAATAAGCTTCAGTTCATTTT
>JBLHPD010000264.1:0-5828 GCA_047624165.1 Clostridium sp.
GTCAATATGAATGATTTGATTACTTCCCCAGTTTTTGGTGTACTATCCTCGCTCATTGCTTATGAGATTGGAATTTATATAAAGAAAAAAGGGAAACTTTCAATTTTTAATCCACTTTTAATAGCTATTATTATATTAATAGTTTCCCTTACAAAGTTACATATTAAATATGAAGACTACAATAATGGAGGTCGAATAATTTCTTTTTTTTTATATCCTGCCACAGTGGCATTAGCTTTGCCCATGTATAAGAAATTTACACTATTTAAAGCAAATGCTATTTCAATACTTATAGGAATTTTAAGTGGGGCTATTTCGGGGTTTATATGTGTAGTAGTTACGTCAAAGTTATTTGGATTTTCTAATATACTTATTGAATCTTTAATACCCAAGTCCATAACGACACCTATAGGAATTGTACTGTCAAAGCAGTTAGGTGGACTTCCATCGATTACTGTTGTAGCTATAATAATGACAGGGATTATAGGCTCAATTGGTGGGCCGTTTTTATATGATGTTTTTAAAATTAAAGATAAAGTTGCCCTAGGAATTGCTATGGGTGCTTCTTCTCATGCACTAGGTACAGCAAGAGCTATGGAAATAGGAGAAACTGAAGGAGCAATGAGTGGCTTAACTATGGCTATTTCAGGAATTGTAGCTGTTATTTTATACCCTGTTTTATGGAAATTATTTCTTGAATTTTTAAAATAATTTATTCTAATATGCTATATTAAAAAAAGATTAAGTTTATAAATATTATGTATGTTTGATTAAGGAGGTATTTTTTTATGAAAAAAAATAAGGGTAAATGCCCACTAAATAAATTATTTGATTCAATAGACAATCTATTATTTGATGAGAAGGAACAAAAACTAAGAAGTAAATTGGGAAAAGAGATACGTAAGTGCATTTTTACAGATGACATAATTAAGAAACTTAATGAGAATGATTTTTCGGGATTGGTTGAGGAAAAAGAAGAAATAGAAGTGCTTTTTTCTATGATATTTCCCGTTTTTGTTCAGAAAAATGATGTTATTTTTAGGCTTTACAAGGATAAAATTGAAGTGGATTTATCTAAGAAAATGAGTGATAGATATATTTATGTGTTTTCTGATGGTAGACTTACATCAGGGTTATTTGAATGTTTTAACCTTTATGATGATGAATATATTTATGAAATAAAAAAGATAATAAGCATTATTCCAAGCTTTAGAGAAACTGTAAAAGAGGAGTTAGTAAATTTAAATAAAAAAGAAAACCTTAACAAACAAAAAACAGGTAATTTTAAGGAGAAAGAAATGTTAGCTAAAAAGAATTTTAACGAATTAATACAGAGATTAAATATGATTAATTGAAAATGGTATATATTCAATATAAGTTATCAGGTTAATAGCTAAAAATACACTATTTAATGTTATTTTAAAAAAGGAGTAAAGTCATGAAAAATTTAAATTCCATAAATGATATAAAAGATTTTATAAAAGATAACAAGTTTGTAATGTTATATTTTTCATCGTATGGGTGTAATGTGTGTAATGATATTTTACCCAAAATTGAAGAGCTACTTAGAAAATATTCTAAAGTTGTGAGTGCCCATATAGAAGTTCAGGACCTACCAGTTGTAGCTAGTGTCTTTGGCATATTTACTATTCCGACCATTATTATATTATTGGAGGGAAAAGAGATAGTAAAGCAAGCCAGATATATTAATTTTTTAGAATTAGAAGAAAAAATTCAGAGATTTTCTGAATTTGTTTAAGGGAAAGAGTATTTAACATGAATAAAAGATGGACACGCAACTTGTATATATTCAGTGTTATTTATATTAAATAAACTTTATTTTATGCCATAATTAGTACACAATTTACTAGTAAATAAATGGTATAATTTAAGAAATGTTTACTGGAGGTAATTGTATGGGGAAGAAGATACTAGTTGCTGATGATAATGATGAGATTATAAAATTTTTAAGACCTTACCTTATTAAAGAGGGGTTTGAGGTAATAACAGCTCATGATGGAAATGAGGCCTTAGTTAAAAATATAGAATATAACCCTCAGCTTATTCTTTTGGATATTATGATGCCATATAAAAATGGGTTAGAGGTTTGCAGTGAAATAAGAAAAACCTCAAATGTACCTATTATAATGATCACTGCAAGAAGCGATGATGCTGATAAGATAATGGCTTTAGATACTGGAGCTGATGATTATATAGTAAAGCCATTTAGTCCAGGAGAAGTTGTTGCAAGAGTTAAAGCTGTACTCAGAAGAATCGTTACAAGTGAAGCTGAGAAGCTAACTGCAATTAAATATAATTTCCTTGAAATTGACATAGGAAATTATTCTGTTAAATTAAATAAAAATGTTGTTAACTTAACAAAAAAAGAGATCGAGGTGTTATGGATGCTTGCAAGTTCACCTAATAAGATTCTTTCAAGGGATGACCTGCTCGATAACATATGGGGAACTGAGTATTTTGGAGATCCAAGGACTGTTGATACACATATAAAAAGGCTTAGGGCAAAGTTAAAACTAGAGGGGCAATATAACTTTGATATTAAAACTGTATGGGCTCTTGGATATAAATTTCAGGTTAATTATGATTAAGAGAAGTATAAGTACTAAGTTAACAGCAGGTTTTGTGCTAATTGTAATAATATCTACCTTGTGTATAGGTGTAATTGCAATAAATATCTTTAAGAATAACATATTTAAGATTAAAGAAAAAAATGTTACACTACATGCAAAAGAATTGGGAAATGCTTTAGCACCTTTCATTGAAAATGATCTGGGATCAAAGGAATATAAAGATATTTTTAATGTAGTTAGTTCATTTGATAACTCTAAGATATGGATAATAAACTTAAAGGGCGAAATCAGAACAATTTATGAAAATCAAGATACTGTCGTAGAGAGAAGTCCAGAAATCCAAAAGGCATATTCAGAAATTATTAGAAATGCAATAGATGGTAGTTCAAAAACGCTGCAAGAATACAACCATTACTATGATGAAAATATGATGAGCGCAGCGTTTCCAATCACAAGCAGTGATAAAAGCATAATTGGAGTAATTCTTGTTCATTCTTCTACTTATGACTTATCAAATTCTATGAATAAATTTTTCGTATATTTGCTTATAGCACTTCTTGGAGAAGTTATAATTGCGGGATTTCTAGGATTTTATTTTTCGAAAAATATAACAAAGCCTATTAAAGCAATTAATTCAGCAGCTAGGCAAATGACAGATGGAAATTTTAAAGTTAAGACAAATATATATCAAAAGGATGAAATAGGAGAGTTATCAACCTCCTTCGATATATTATCATCGAGGCTTGAATACAATATCGGTCAGCAAGAGAAGTTAGAGCAGATGAGAAAGGACTTTGTAGCAAATGTATCCCATGAATTTAGAACACCACTAACTATAATAAGAGGAAACCTTGAAGGACTTTATGACAAAGTAATACAAGGGGACGAAGTCCACGAGAATTATTTCAGGTTACTTCAAGAGACTAAAAGGCTTGAGACAATGGTAGCCGATTTGCTGGATTTAAGTAAACTGGAAGCAGGGAAAGTGGTTATAGACTCTCAAAAAATTGATATTAAAGCTTTACTTCAGGATATTACACGGGTATTAAAACCATTAACCAAAGGGAAAAATATAGAGCTTGAATTAATTGAAGAGGGTAATTTACTTCCAGTTTGGAGCGATTATGATAAACTTAAACAACTATTGATAATCTTTATTGACAATGCAATTAAATTTTCTAATGAAAATAGCAAAATAAAGTTAGCAATGAATTTTGGAGGTAGTGTTTCAATAACAATAACAGATTATGGTATAGGTATATCCAAAGAAGATATTCCGTTTATCGGCGAAAGATTTTATAAAGCAGACAAGTCTAGAAAATACTCAGGTAATGGCACGGGGCTAGGTATTTCTATTGCGAAACATCTAATAAATATTTTGAATTGTAAGCTAGAGATCACAAGTGAAATAAACGTGGGAACACAAATAAAAATAATTTTTTTGAAATTAGAAGAAGAAATACACTTATAGATTAGGTGGATTTCTTTTTTTTATTTTGTCACAATTAGTCCACATTTTAACCTTTTATAAATGATATTATTATAGAAACAAATAGGAAAGGAGAAATTCTATGAGGCATGGGAGTTTTATGGGATACGGGTTTTATGGTTCTTATATATTATCTATTTTAATTATATTAATAATAATTTCGCTAATAGCTGTTCTGCTATTTAAAAGAGGGCAAAATCGTACGTTCGAAATTAGCATGGAAATATTAAAAGAAAGATATGTTAGGGAAGAGATAAGCGCTGATGAGTATAGAGAAAAAAGAGCTGTAATTGAAGGTGTGGAAGGAACAAATCCAGCATTAATAACGCTCGTAGAAAGATACGTAAAAGGTGAAATTAATTCAGAGGATTTTTTTATTATTCTAGAAGAAGTAAAAACAAAATAAATAAGTAGGGGGAGCATTATGAAAAATAATAAGTATATAAAGTATTTAAGGTGGGTATTATTGGGATTTTTTCTTATTATGGTTACAAGAGAAACTTATTTACATCAGGCTTTAGGTGGAGGGGTATCGCCTTCAATACATGCGTTGTGCCCATATGGAGCACTGGAGACCTTTTATAGTTTGGTATTTGAAGGAACTTTTTTACAAAAAATATTTTCTGGTACAATGGTACTTTTAGGCATTACTTTAGTACTAGCAGTAATATTTAGAAGGAGCTTTTGTGGCTTAATATGTCCATTTGGAGCACTTCAAGAATTCTTTGGCATAATTGGAAAGAAGATGTTCCATAAAAGATTTATTATGCCGGTTGTAATAGATAGGCCTTTAAGATACTTAAAGTATGTTGTTTTAGTAGTTACTATATATTTTGCATGGAAAACAGCAGGACTATGGATGGATCCATATGATCCATGGGCTGCTTATGGTCATATAACAGCTGGATACGCGAGCTTAATTACTGAATATTTAATTGGAACAATAACATTAGTTATCATTTTGGTGGGTTCTATGCTTTATGATAGATTTTTCTGTAAATACCTTTGCCCAATGGGAGCAGTCTATGGCATTGTTTCAAAAATTAGCCCTAGTAAGATTGCTCGAGATAAAGATATATGCATTAATTGTAATTTATGTAGTAAAAGCTGCCCAATGAATATTGATGTAGCAAAAGCGGACACGGTAACAGGAGCAGAATGTATTAGTTGCCAAGCATGTGTACTTTCTTGCCCTAAGGTGGGTGCTCTCGAATATAAAACTGGTAAGAAGACGCTAAAAACGTTAACTGTAATTATACTTGTTGTAGGATTATTTGGTGCAGGAGTAATAATAAGTAAAACAGTGGGGATATTTGAAGTAATTCCAAAGCAAATAACAGGAGAATCCCAAATAAATGCGGATGATATTAAAGGGTATATGACAATAAAAGATGTTTCGATTGGAACTAAAATTGAATTAAAGGAAGTATACAAAAAATTAGGAATTCCAGATTCTGTTCCAGAGGACACAAAATTAAAGGAGGTAAGCAATTTTGTAGAAGGTTTTGAAGTTGAAGTAGCAAGGGAAAAATTAAAATAATCAAATTGGTTGGTACACGGATAACCACCGTGTACCTTTTTTTATCCGAGTATTAATTTTAATCCATAATGATCAGTATTTGTTACTACTCAGCCATTGCAAATCAATAAAACCCTTATTTTGGCAAAAAGGATATTGGCTATTCGATGTCGAATATACTACCAGAGAGATTAATAATATGATTTGATTGGTGGTGAATATTAGATGG
>JBLHPD010000265.1:0-5806 GCA_047624165.1 Clostridium sp.
ATATTTTATTTTCAATTCTTTAATAATATTTTCAATGTCAGATTTTTTCTTACTCATTTTTATTTCAGCAGTCTCTATTAACAGCTCCAATCTAACTTTCAATTCAAATACATTTTTAGTATTACCCAAATTTAATTTAAAATCTGAAAGTTTATCAATCATCTCGAAATATGCTGTATTTAATTGGGCTAACAGCGACTTTAATTTTAATACAGTATTTACAGTAATTATAAAATCAATGAAGAAATATAGAATCGTAATATACAAAAGTATTATACCTAACCTAGAAGGTATTAAATTCACTAAATATACTATATAGGGATGAATTACCTTCAAAATAAATATGGAAACAAATCCCCAAATTATAGAAAATGATAAGCAAATCCTTCCATGAAGATTGTATGGCTCATCACTATAATCCCACCAAGTACTATTAAATGCAGTTTCTAGAATATAGCCTGTTATATATTCAATAACTGAGGTTAAAAATATAGAACCTAAAAAAAGAAAAATATAATTGGTTTCGATAGGTTTCAGCAAAACAATTATGGACAAAGTACCAAAACCATAAATAGGGCAGAAGGGACCGTGGAGGAAGCCTCTATTAACGAATTCTTTTTTCCTAACTGAAGCGTACACTGTTTCAAGACACCAGCCCATAAAGGAATAGATGATAAAATAATAAAAAAGCTTAAATAAGCTAGAGTTTAATAAAAACGTATTAATCATATAGTAGCTCCTTTTATTAGTCTTTGGGTGCATTAAGCAAAAAAATAATAACATAAAAATTGTTTTTTTTTATTGTATATCAATGAATAATATATTAGTTTGTGCAATTATATAGAAATTACTACATATATATTAATATTATAGCATTCTTAGTTATGATTACATCATATAGGGTGGTGATTATAGTAGCGAAGGTAATAATTAATTCAAGTTATAGGAGGAACATATATGATAAATATCATTTGGTTTCTAATTTTATCATTAGGAATAATTATTGGAATTATTACAGGAAAAGGAGAAATTTTATCCAAAGCAGTTGTTTTAGGAGCAACTGGGGCTGTTGAACTCGTAATGGGACTTGTTGGAATGATGTGTCTTTGGTGTGGAATAATGAAAATTGCTGAAAAGAGCGGGCTAACTGATAAATTGGCAAAGGTACTTAGGCCAATATTAAAACTCATTTTTAAAGAGGCTGGAAAAAACCAGAAAGCAATGTCCAGCATTACCATGAATTTAACAGCAAATATGATGGGACTCTCTAATGCAGCCACACCCTTTGGCATAAAAGCTATGGAAGAGATGAATAAGATTAATAATGAAAAGGACACAGCTAGTAATGATATGGCTTTATTTTTAGTCTTAAATGCAGCCTGCATTCAGCTTCTACCTACAACAGTTATATCGATAAGAGCTGCTTATAATTCGCAAAATCCAGCAATTATTATACTTCCTGCGATAATTGCAACAGGTACTGCTGCAGTTTTAGGTGTAGTTTATTGTAAGATTTTACAGAGATACTTTTAATGAATTAATATACAAATAATAATACTTAAATTTATAGGGGGTAGGTGGAATAGGGTGATTGTAGGTAATTTAGTATCTTACATTTTAAACGGGATAATTCCAATTATTATTGCGCTTGTAGTAATATACGGAGTTATTAAGAAAGTAAAGGTATATGAGTGTTTTGTTGAAGGAGCAAAGGATGGAATAACTATTTGTCTGAAAATTTTTCCGTATCTTCTGGCTATGATTATAGCTGTTAATGTATTTAGAGCCTCTGGAGCTTTAGACTTTTTTATTTATTTAGTAAAACCAGTTGTTGTGTTTATTGGACTCCCACCAGAAGTTGTTCCTTTGGTTTTAATAAAACCACTTTCTGGAAGCGGAGCACTTGGAGTATTTACTGATATTATAAAACAATATGGAGCAGATAGTTACATAGGAAATGTGGCATCTATAATAATGGGCTCAACAGAAACTATTTTTTATACATTGACAGTGTATTTTGGAGCAGTAAACATAAAAAATATTAGACACACGCTAGTGGCAGCCGTACTAGCAGATATTACAGCAATTATAATGGCGGTTAATTTGGCTAAAGTTTTTTTCTAATAACATTTAAGAAGGACGAAATGTTAAAAAAATTGATTTATAAGTATAATTTTAGGGTTTTAGGTAAAAATATTGACATAGTAGGTTAATTGCAATATAATTATTATTAAATAAATGCAATGATGAGAAGAGTAATAAGTTTAGATGTTAAAAGCGAGCTGAAATGGGTGAAAATCAGTAGCAAGGCGACTTATGAACATGGCCTTTAAGCAGATTATGCGAATAAAAAATTTAAAAGATTATTTGTAAAAGTATATTTATTAAATTGATTATTAGGATAATACGGGAGCAACCGTTATATTGACAGGTGATGATGGTCACCCATTGAGATCTTTATAGTGATGTAGGGATGAATTAGAGTGGTAAAACGTTAAATACGTCTCTAAACAGAATTCTTATTCTGTTTAGAGACTTTTTTTTATTTTCCATGAAATTACAATTATTGGTGATTATTATAAGTTAATTAAAGCATCCGGAAAAACAAGTTAAAGATAACTGACATATCTTATTCATTTTAGAATGAATAAAACTGAAAAAACAAATAATTTCAATTCGAGAGGCAGGAATAAAACTATGAATAAAAAAACTTTTTACATTACTACACCGATTTATTATCCATCAGCAAATTTACACATTGGGAATACCTATACAACAGTAGCAGCGGATGCGATTGCTAGATTTAAAAGACTTACAGGTTATGATGTAATGTTCTTAACAGGAACAGATGAGCATGGTCAAAAGCTTCAAAGAATAGCAGAAGAAAAAGGAGTTACTCCAAAACAGTATGTAGATAAAATAGTAGCTGGAATACAAGAGCTGTGGGAAATAATGAATATAAGTTATGATAAGTTTATAAGAACTACAGATGAATATCATAAAAAAGCTGTTCAAAAACTATTTAAAAAGTTATATGATCAAGGTGATATATATAAAAGTGCATATGAAGGGTGGTACTGCACTCCCTGTGAATCTTTTTGGACAGAAACTCAGGCAGTAGATGGAAAATGTCCTGACTGTGGAAGACCTGTAGAGAAAGCAAAGGAGGAAGCATATTTCTTTAAAATGTCAAAATATGCTGACAGACTTATAGAATATATTGAAGCTCATCCGGACTTTATTCAACCAGAATCGAGAAAAAATGAAATGCTAAATAATTTTCTAAGACCAGGCCTTCAAGATTTATGCGTTTCAAGAACAACCTTTAACTGGGGAATACCAGTAGAATTTGATCCGGGTCATGTTATATATGTATGGGTAGATGCTCTATCAAACTATATAACAGCCCTTGGGTATAATGGAGAAGATACATCCCTTTATGAGAAATATTGGCCAGCTGATATACACTTAATAGGTAAGGACATATTAAGATTTCATACAATCTATTGGCCAATAATGTTAATGGCATTAGACTTGCCTCTTCCAAAACAAGTATTTGGTCATGGATGGCTTCTTGTTGATGGGGGAGTAAGAATGGCAAAATCTAGAGGCAATGTAGTAGACCCTGTAGTACTAGTTAATCACTTCGGAGTGGATGCTGTAAGATATTATCTACTTCATGAAATACCTTTTGGTTCTGATGGAATATTTACTAGTGAAATATTTATCAAGAAAACAAATTCAGACTTAGCTAATGATTTAGGAAATTTATTATCAAGAACGATAACAATGATAGAAAAATATTTTAATGGAGTTATTCCAGCACCTAAGGATATAGCTGATGTTGATAATGAGCTTATAGAACTTGCACTTGCAGTGCCAGGTAAGGTAGAGATAGCTATAGAAAACTTGAAAATTTCTGAAGCATTGGATAATGTTTGGACACTTATTAGGCGAACTAATAAGTATATAGATGAAACAACCCCATGGATACTTGGAAAAGATGAATCACAAAAGGGAAGACTCGGTACAGTATTGTACAATCTAGTAGAATCACTAAGAATGACATCAGTATTAATATCAGCATTTTTACCAACTACAAGCAAGAAAATAAATGATCAAATAAATGCTGATGTAACTACTTGGGATAGCTTAGCATCTTTTGATGGAACAAGCGCGGGAACAAAAGTTAATAAAGGGGATGTAATGTTTCCAAGAATAGATGTAGAAGCTAAAATAGAAGAGCTTGACAAACTTGTAGAAGAGCAAAGAAAAGCATCACAAAAACCTACTATGGAGCCATTAAAAGAAGAAATTACAATAGAAGATTTTGAAAAAATAGATATGAGAGTGGTTAAAGTTTTAGAATGCGTGCCAATGAAGAAATCTAAAAAGCTCCTTAAGTTTAAAGTGGATTTAGGTGGAGAAATAAGGCAGGTAGTTTCAGGAATAGCTCAGAATTATAAACCGGAAGATTTAATTGGAAAGTATGTGGTACTGGTAGCTAATTTAAAGCCTATTACTTTAAGAGGGGAATTATCGCAGGGAATGATAATTTCAGCGGCGTCGCAGGACGATAGCAAGGTATTTACGGTATCGGTGCCAGGTGAGCTACCTACTGGAAGTACAGTAAATTAAAATTAATGACATTTCAGAAGATAATTAATCTAAAAAGCATGAAGTCCTAGTTAATTAGACTTCATGCTTTTGTAGTTGAATCTGATTTATCTAAAATAACATAGCCTATTGAATTTTAATAAAGATAGCTTTATAATTAGTTGTTGTAAATACTATGAAGGATTACAAGGGGCAAAACAATTAGTAATTGTTTTGTGCTACGAAGAACCGCAAGGGGCGAAACAATTGAGAATTGTTTCGTACTACAGAGAATAGCAAGGAGGAAAAATAATATGAAATTTATTATAGGTTCCTTAGTTGGAGCTGTTATCGGGTACATAACCAATTGGTTAGCTATAAAAATGTTGTTTAGACCATACAAAGAGATTAGATTTTTTAAATTTAAAGTGCCATTTACTCCAGGTCTTATTCCTAAGGAAAAATCAAGAATCGCTAAAAGCGTAGGAGAGTCTATAGGGAAACATCTTTTGACTAAGGAAACAATTCTGAAGTCTTTATGCAGTGAGAGTATGAATCAACAATTAGATTCTTGGGTTAAAGATAAAGTATGGGATATAAAAAATAGTGAGAGTACTGTAGAAAATGAGATAAGTGATTTACTAGGTGTTGAATATTCTGATTTTATAAAGGATACTAACAAAAACCTTTCTGAATTACTTATAAATTATATAAATGAAGATAATGTTAAAAGCAATATTGCTAAATATGTAAATGCACAAATAATGCTAGAACTGAGTGTTAAACCACAAGTCATCTGTGAAAGTGATTTATATAATTCAATAAAAAATAAAGTATTAAGCGTTGCTATTGAGTATAAGGATTCAGAGGATTTTTATAAAGCAGTTCAAAAAATATTAAAAGAGAAGGTAAAAGAGCTAGTAGTTTTAGATAAAAATTTTGAGGAAGTTATACCTACTGGGATAATAAACAATCTAAAAGTATATGTTTATGGAAAAAAATACAATATTTCCATGGAAATAAAAAAAGCACTGAAAGAAGAAAAAAATAGTAGAAAATTGAGACAAATTGTAGGAGAAACAATAGAGACTAAACTAAGCCCTATGATAGCAATGTTTATGAATGCAGATAGTATTTATGAAAAAGTTGTAGTAGGGATAGATGAATTTTTAGATGATGAGAAAAATCATAATGATATAGCTTTAATTAT
>JBLHPD010000266.1:0-5789 GCA_047624165.1 Clostridium sp.
TGTATGTGGAGGATGGGAACGGTGGGAATGTTTTACGTTTTATGACAATCTTAAGCTTTATAAATGTGATGAACACTGTGGTTGCGAGGAATATGATCATCTATACCAGGATGAATTTTAAGATTAGGATTTTATTGTAATAGGCTTTTCTAATAAAATCATTTAGGGGGAATTATTTATGGTTAAAAACGTTAAAATAGAATGGCAAGTAATATACTATCCATCAGGATCACTTAAATATGAAGGGTTTACTAAAATAGATTGTAAGGAAATGAACTAATACCCTGTGGACAAGGAATAAAATATTTCGAAGATGGTAAAAAGAATATGGAAGGACGCTTCGCTGGCTGGTTTATTGAAACAGGCACAGAGTACTATAAAAATGGTAACATAAGATTTATAGGAGAATACAACAAAGGCCCCAGAAATTATTATGGACCAAGATATTTTGTTTTTGGTAGATTATTCAACGAAGAAGGAACACTTTGGTATGAAGGTACTTTTAACATTAGACATAGCTTAATTGGGTATCCTTTATTCAGAAAAGAAGAATCTTTTAAAGATGGTACGGAGTTTAACAATGATGGAACGGTTAAACGAAATTATATAAATATCTCTTAATACCTTCATTTAAAATTGCAACATCCATATTATTACGATTACGAACAATATCACAAATAGTCCTTTCCTTGCAATATACTTTAATAGGCCTTCCATATAAAGTTTTTAACTCAGCTACACCTATTAAATGGAATTCCCTTTTAACAGTTGTGTATGTTAATCTAAAACTACACCACCATTCTAATTGAAATATCAAATAGCTATTCATTCTATTATTTGAAATACCAATAATAGAATGAATAGCTTCTATTGCTACTTTATAATAAGTATATAATATACACAATGATATACCTTTTGAAAATTTGCACATAATAAAAAGCACCTAAGCAGATGCTTTTTATTATACTTAAATATTATATTATCCCAAACACTCTGTCACCCTAAAAATTCAATTGCCCTGTAAAACCCATTTAACCCTAATGTTCAAAATTATTTATGATATAGCTTTACCACACACTCCATATGTGTTTTACAAGCTAACATATCTACACTTATAACCTAAACTAAAATTTTCACACCTTGCAATTTTAGTCTAACATTTCTCCAGTTTTATAGCTTTCATATATGCACTCTGGGGTACAATAATAAAATCCGATATTATAATCATCAATACATTTAGCTATATAAGAATTATAAACTTCTATTAAAGTATCTATCATTTCACCTTTTATTCTCAATATTAAATCCATATAAACTCTTCCAATATCCCAAAATAATGGCACCTTTAAATTAGCTTTTTCACATTCACCTTTATTATCAAAATTTCCACTTGAAATATTATAATCACTTATCAATTCATTAGCTACAGCTTCAATGTTTTCACAATGCATTACTTCTGCATCTTGATATATTCTATTTATTCCATGCTTATCAATAGCATTTACTATAAAACTTCTTTCATTTTTAGTAAGTCTAGCTATATATTCTATAATAGAACATGTAAAAAATAAGTCGTTATCAAATATCTTTTCTTTCACATTCAAAACTCCTCTCAAATGTTATTACCTCTAACGCCCTATTAGTAGAAAAGCATATTTGATGTGTTGGAAATCTAAATTTTGCCAACTCCCAAAATGCAGTTCTGCTAATTTCACCTTTTAAAAATTGATTCACAAAAGTATATATTTCATCATCAGCCATAGGGCCCTCAACTATATCATAGGAATGACTTTTTCCACTCCTACAAGCAGCAATAAAATCTAACCATTCTTGTGTCATCTCATTAAACACTAATATATTTAAATTTCTAGTTTTTAAATACTCGTATTCATATACACTAACAAAACCTCTTCCTTTACCCTTTCTTACAGCCCATTTTTTTCCTTGAATGTCTATGTTCGTACAATAAAATCCATTACCGAAATCTTTATTAAACCCTACTTCTATTATTTTAGGATCTCTTACTTCTATTTCGCTTCCATGATATATTTCTAACATAATTATATCATACCTCCAAATTATTTTCTTTATTACCCATTTACTTTTTTCTCTCAAAATAATTTTTACTGTATTTATCTTTCTTGAAAACATTATTTACTGATTTAGCAAAGTTCGTAATTCTGTATTTATAATTATATCCAATTATGTGATTCGTATTTCACCAACACTAATATAATAATTATATTAATAGTTTATCATATTACATTGATATCATCAAAAGCATTTATACCAATATTTATACTTTTACTAAATTAAAAACTACGAGATTATCTATTTCAATAATCTCGTAGTTTTATTATTACATATCCACCTACACCCTATCAAATACCAACTCTTACCTTCACGCCATTAATTTGCTCTTTATTCTTAAAATCATCTCCATTTGTGTTAAAGTTATAAAAGCTCGCAAAGTGCATCAATTCAAAGATTAGAAGGTATCTTTGCGACGTATTCTTACTACGCACTCAACATGCACTGTCTGTAGCAAACCCAAACATTATAGCTTATATGGATTTATACCAAGCAATTCTGCCGGATTCAAAATGTTATATCCTCTTGCCCTCAGACCAATTATAATTTCCGGCAAGGCTTCTAGCGTTTCATTAAGATTTGGATAGCTGTGTAATAGTACAATATCTCCAGGTCTTACATTATCCAAAATGTTCTTCACAATTGTATTCTTATCTACGTTCTGTACCCAGTCCATAGAATCTATTGACCAAATTACAGCTTTGTTATTGGTGTCAGTAATCACCGGAAGAACTCTCTCATTAATAGCTCCGTACGGTGGCCTAACAAATGTTGGCCTCACTCCAATAATTCTTCTAATACTTTCCTCAGTCATAATAATTTGGTCTCTTACACTGGTAAGATCTTCATTTGTAAAGTTAGGATGGTTCCAACTGTGATTGAGAATAAGATTACCCTCACTGTATGCCCTTCTGACAATTTGAGGATATAAATTAACGTTACTACCCAAGAAGAAAAATCCAGCTTTTACATTGTATTGTTTTAATATATCAAGAACACTCGGAGTTATAGTTAAATTAGGACCATCGTCAAATGTGAGTGCAACAGCATTTCTAAAATTAGGACCGTGTATATATACTTCGTTTGGATGATTCTTGGCAAACTGAACGATGAAATCTCTCCAGCTGGTGATGTTATTCTTTTGAACTTGCGTTAATTTATCCGAGATGCCCACTATGTTGTATGTTGGGAAAACATTAATAGGACTTATAGGTATAAAAATCTGCATTCCTATAAGAAGTTTTGATGGATTAATACCAGGATTGGCCTGAACCAATGAGCTTAAAGTTACCCCAAACTTGTTTGAAATCAAATACAATGTATCATATGGCTGGATAGTATATACTATAGAACCTGTATATGGTACGTTAATAACCATTCCAGGAAAAATTAATGCCGGATTATTGATTTGTAGATTAGCTACAAGAATTTCATTTATGCTTATACTAAATCTTCGCGCTATACTATATAAAGTATCTCCTGGTTTTACTGAATACTTGAACATAAAATACCCTCCACAAACTGCTTTAAAGTATAATATGTAAAGATGATAATTATTGTACTTAACCTCGGAGGTACCATACTGTTTAATAAGTTACTATTGTTTTCCAATTCCAAACTCTTCTAGCTTTCCAGTAGCAATGTTAACCTTATAAATAGCATCACGAGTATTAGCAAGCTCAGCCGAGGCCTCGCAAAGACCCCTAGGGGTACCCCGAATAGTGTCGATATTACAGACCATGAACTTTATAAAGTTACACATCTTACTAAAATAACTTGAATTTTTTAATATACTTTGTTATTTTCTCATTAGCAAACATAAACTTCCAGTTTATGTAATGACCTCAGAGGTCGTAATAAAAACTGGGAGTTTTTACTTTCTACTCTTTATCATTGCGTTGTATGTGGAGGTTGGGAGCGGTGGAAATGTTTTACATTTTATGACAACCTTAAACTTTATAAATGTGATGAACACTGTGGTTGTGAGGTATATGATCATCTATACCAGTATGAATTTTAAGATTAGAATTTTATTGTAATAGGCTTTTTCAAGGTCAAAATCATTTAGAGGGAATCGTTCATGGTTAAAAACGTTAAAATAGAATGGCAAGTAATATACTATCCATCAGGAGCACTTAAATATGAAGGATTTACTAAAATAGATTCTAAGGTGAATGAATTAATACCCTGTGGACAAGGGATAAAATATTTCGAAGATGGTAAAAAGAATATGGAAGGACGCTTTGCTGGCTGGTTTATTGAAACAGGCACAGAGTACTATAAAAATGGTAACATAAGATTTATAGGAGAATACAACAAGGGTCCCAGAAATTATTATGGACCAAGATATTTTGTTTTGGGTAGGTTATTCAACGAAGAAGGCGCACTTTGGTATGAAGGTACTTTCAATGTTAGACATAGCTTAATAGGGTATCCATTATTCAGAAAAGAAGAATCTTTCAAAGATGGTACAGAGTTTAACAATGATGGAACGGTTAAACGAAATTATATAAATGGCACTGTTAAATGATGTAATATAAGACCATGAATTTAGTGTACCCTACAATTCATCGCATCCTTTCCTGTTACCTTCTTTCTACTTCCAAGTTTCAAAAAAACAGTTTACACGCAATTAGTGCAAACTGTATAAAATAACTTCCCCACGTTTTTCAGCCTCTATAAGATCTGCATTAAACCCTACCTTTGAAAACAATATAAAATATTCTTTTCTATCCTTTTTTAAGCATTTAACTCCTTTAGCTTTTTCTTTTAAACTTATAAGTACATTCATTCCTATTTTTTTATTCCAAAATTTACACTCACCAAAAATTATAGAATTTTCAAAAGAATTTATACCTACAACATCAATTTCATTATCTCCATCCCACCATCGGCCTACTTTTAATGGCTCAAATGGTAAAAGAATATTCCATAAGAATTCCAAGCAAACTTTTTCAAATATAAATGCAACATGATTATCTATTAAGTTTCTTTGTATTACCTTAAGTACATACTGATATTTATCCATTTCTAAATAAGTATTATATGGAAAAACAAACTTAAACCAAAACTCTATAAAATTATCTTTTATATAATACAATCCCTTTTTACTTTTTTCAGGATTATCTTCCGTTATTGGAACCTCACGTTCAATAATATCAAGTTGTCGTAATATATGAAGATATTTCCCTATTGTAGCACTAGGTAAAGATAAATTAGATGATATATTACCCATTTTATGATTACCAGCTGCTATACATTTTAATATAGAAAAGTAGGTCATAGGCTTTTCTACCTCATTTTTCAATAAGAAATTAGGCTCCTCATACAAAAAACTATCTTTTCTTAAAATATTCTTTTCTATTGATTTAAACAAACCACCATAATTTTTAAAAATTTCTATATACTTAGGTACTCCACCAGTTATACTATATCTTAATACTTGTTCCTCTAATGTCATATCACTATAAAAACCTTTGGTTTCTTTAAAAGTTAGTGGTGCCAATTTTATTTGAGCAGTTCGTCTACCATATAAAGGACTATTATATGAAAGAGTTAGCGTCTCCATCATACTCATGTACGAGCCACATATTATTATCATTACGTTTTTATTCCTTAAATTTTCATCCCATATTCTTTGAAAAATGCTAGGGAATGCTTTATTTATCGTGCATAAATATTGAAATTCATCTATAACT
>JBLHPD010000267.1:0-5787 GCA_047624165.1 Clostridium sp.
TATATATTTCTTAGTTTCAACAGAAAATAAAGAACAAATTGAAGATGGAAAAATTAAGTTAATAGGCGATGATATAAAGGATATAAAAGAACACAGATGTTCCTTTGGAGAAATAGTTTTAATTAGTGGACATGGATTTAATGAAGAAAATACCTATGATAGATATTTAGAAATGGATATGATAAAACATAAATTATGCTTAAAGGGATATATGATTCGTGCTGTTCCTCAAAGAATGAAAGAATGGAGTCGAATTAGTATAGAAGCCGTAAAAAATGATTTTTCATTTAAAATTTTGGGTAGCGAATTGATTAATAAATATAAGCAATTGGAGTACGTTGATGGTGTAGAAATTATTTTTATTACATCAAAGGATGCTGGATTAAGTAGTCTAAAACCTTTAGGAGAGACCGTAACAAAGTCTATACAAGCTATGAATAAAATGTATGAAAATTTGGAGTATGATTGTAAGGCTTGTGATTTTCAAGAGATTTGTGATGAAGTAGGAGAATTAAGAGAAATGCATAAAAAATTATTAACATAAAGGGGATGTTTATTTTGGAATCAACTAAAAAAACAGTTATAGTTTCAGTTTGTGGAAAAGGAGGAGTTGGAAAGACATCGGTATCGGCGGTAATCACTAAGATTTTGTGTGAGAATAAGGGAGCTAAAGTATTGGCTATTGATGCTGATCCAGCTATAGGTCTTGCTACAGCATTAGGCATTAAAGTAAATAAAACTGTAGATAGTATAAGGAAAGAAATACTTGAAACAGCTGCGAGAAAAGAAAAAAAAGATAGACAGAGTATAGTTTCTGATTTGGATTATGAGGTATTTGATGCTTTGGTCGAAAAAGGTAATTTAGCATTTTTAGCAATAGGCCGCCCAGAAGATGATGGTTGTTTTTGTAAAGTAAATAGTTTACTTAAAGATATTATATCTAAACTAGCTGCTGATTTTGATTATGTTATTATTGATGGAGAAGCTGGAATTGAACAGGTAAATCGTAGAGTTATGGAAACCGTAACACATTTGATACTTGTGTCCGATGCATCGGCTAAGGGAATTAATGTTATTGCAACAATTAATGATGTTGCCAAAGATTTAATTAAGTATGATGAAGTTGGTGTAATACTTAATCGATTAAGATCAAAAGAAGAGGTTAACAAAGTAAACTTACCCAAAAATATTCCATTATTAGCAGCTATAACTGATAATGATGAGCTTAGGGATTTTGATATAGCTGGCAAGAGCATACTAGAATTAACGGATGAGGATTTAATAAATTCAGTAAAGGGAGCTCTTCTAAATATAAATATAAAGTATTAAAATAGATTTAATAATTTGTTCGAAAAAATATGTATACACTATTGATATACATCCATTAAATAATCCTAGGAGGTTATAATTATGCACATGGCAGATGCTTTAATTTCACCTATTGTAGGTGGAACGATGTGGGTTGCGACATTAGCAGTTGCGGCTTATTCAGTTAAAAAAGTTGAAAATGACATGGATGAAAAGAAAATCCCTTTAATGGGAGTTATGGGCGCATTCGTCTTTGCAGCTCAAATGATTAATTTTTCCATTCCTGGGACAGGTTCTAGTGGACATTTAGGGGGTGGATTACTTCTGGCTATAATCCTTGGACCTTATGCAGGATTCCTAACTATGGCCTCTATTCTTACTATTCAAGCGCTATTCTTTGCAGATGGTGGACTTTTGGCACTTGGATGTAATATTATTAATATGGGGTTTTATACTTGTTTTATAGCTTATCCATTTATTTATAAACGTATAACAAGTAAGGGTTATTCTAAGAAACGGATATTTGCTGCAACAATGATAGCATGTATAATAGGACTACAACTTGGTTCCTTTAGTGTTGTAATGGAAACCTTATTATCAGGTAAAACAGAATTACCATTTAGCTCATTTGTACTCTTAATGCAACCTATTCATCTTGCAATTGGTGTTGTTGAAGGTCTTGTAGTAACTGCAGTTGTGAGCTTCGTCTTTAAGACACGCCCTGAAATTATAGAAAATGCTACACTTGGAAGAACATTAGGAAATATATCAACTAAAAAATCAATTGTAAGTTTAGCAATTATGGCAGTACTTGTAGGTGTAGTTCTATCATGGTTTGCTTCATCAAATCCTGATGGTCTCGAATGGTCCATGTTCAAAACTTCTGGAAAGGAAGAATTACAAGTAAGTGATAGTATTCATAAAACCTTCGGTGAAATTCAATCTAAAACAGCTTTTCTACCGGGTTATAACTTTAGGGCTACAGAAACTATAAACGCTGAAAATGTTGAAACAAAAAAAGAAGCTTGGCCGTCTGTAAGTGCAGGAACTAGTGCGTCAGGACTTATTGGTGGAGGACTAACCTTGATATTGGCGTCTTTAATAGGAGTCATGCTGAGACTAGTTAAGAAAAAAAGTAAAGTTAAAGCGGCTTAAATAATTAGTATGAACTTAATGACTCATTATTATAATAAAGATTGGATTTGATAAAGTTATGTCAAATATGGGAAAAGCATTATATAATATAAGATTTCTAGATGAACTTGGTGAAAAAAAAACATTTATTCATAACATACATCCACTTGCAAAATTATTAACTACTATTATATTTTTAATAACTGTTGTTTCTTATAGTAAATATGAAATAAGTGGACTCATGCCGCTTGTTTTATATCCTATAATTTTAATAACCATGGCTGATATTCCGGTTAGACCTATTATTAATAGAACTCTAATAGCATTACCATTCGTTATAGGAATTGCCATTTTTAATCCTTTGCTGGATAAAAGAATGATGCTTTCTATAGGATGTATAGCTATTTCCGCAGGATGGATTTCATTCATTTCAATTATGATTAAATGTATTTTAACTGTAACAGCTACACTTATACTTATATCCACAACAGGAATGACTAAAATTGCGTTGGCACTTAGAATTTTAAAAGTACCCAAATTGTTTGTCATGCAGCTTCTTCTCACATATCGTTATATTTCTGTATTGATTGAAGAAGTTATGACAACCACAAAAGCTTACGGTCTGCGTTCGCCCTTTAAAAGAGGGATATGTTTTAAAGATTGGGGTTCACTTACAGGACAGCTTTTAATTCGAACTATAGATAGAGCCCATCGTATATACGTATCAATGTGTTGTAGAGGTTTTCAAGGTGAATATAACATTAATGACAATCCTAAAGTCAATCTTAATGATTTTATGTATTCTATATTATGGGTGTTATTTTTTGTTGTAGTTCGATCTATTAATATACCAAAGCTAATAGGCTTAATTATGACAGGAGTGATTAAATGAGTCACCATATGATTGAAATAACTGATTTACAATATGTTTATCCTGATGGTCAACATGCCATAAATGATATTTCACTTAAATTAAGACAGGGGGAGACAGTAGGAATCGTGGGAGCAAATGGTGCAGGGAAATCAACTTTGCTAATGCTTCTTCTCGGGATAATATTTCCTTGCAATGGTAATATTAACATCGCAAATATTCCAGTAACTAAAAAAACACTTCCTTTCATAAGAGAAAAAATTGGTATTGTATTTCAAGACCCAGATGATCAATTGTTTATGAATACAATATATGATGATGTAGCGTTCGGTCCTCGTAATTATAAATTAAGTGAGGATGAAGTTGAAAAACGAGTACTAAATGCCCTTGAAACTGTAGGAATATTACATTTAAAAGATCGTGCACCCTATAAACTCTCTGGTGGGGAAAAACGTTCGGCTTCTATTGCGGCTATACTTTCAATGCATCCTGATATACTAATCATGGATGAGCCAACAACAGCCCTGGATCCTAAATCCAGACGTTGTCTTATAAATTTACTTCGAAGCTTTGATCATACTAAAATCATAGCTACACATGACCTGGATATGGTATTTGAATTATGTGAGAGAACTATTATATTAAAAGAAGGTGCAATAATAGCAGATGGATTAACTTCAGAATTACTGATTAACGTAGAATTAATGGAAAAATGTAGTCTTGAAGTTCCCTTAAGTATGAAAAGCTGTCCAAAATGTGGGTTTAGAAATTTATAGCCTTAAATTTTTATATTATGTATTACATGCTATAGTTGCAAGAACGAAGAGGGTAAAAATAAACCTTCTTTTTTTTATTATTTTACTATTAAAAGCAACGGATATTGTCAAAGCAACGGATATTGTCAGCTTCATTACCAATATTTGAAAGGTGCCTGTCACCTTTCAAATATTGGAGTTATTACAGAAAAAAATTAAAACACCAGATAAAAACTTAAGTCAGGTTCAAGAAATAAATGAAAAGGAGAAAGAGTAAAGGCAGTCCAATCGCAGGTGGTGCAGCCGTAAACCCTAGCCCTAAATCAAATTATCTATGCCATTAACCGTAGTTTGTTCATTGTCATTAATAGGAATAACTATGCATTTTTGGCCATTAATTATTTGAGATTTTATTTGAGGTATTTTTTCGGGTTTTACTTGAAGTATAACATCATAATGAGGAGTAACATTATTATCTTCTGAAAATACATCTGGAACTTTCTCTAAATTAGTTTCTAAAGTTTCTTCTAAATCAGTTGCGCAGGCTTCTTCTAAAACCACATTATCATCATTAACTTCTGTAGATAGGTGGGTTTCATTATCTATAGCGTTCTCTTGTTTAACTTGATCAAGTCTGGCTTGAAGTATTTCTACTTGTTTGTGAAGGCGTTCTTCCTTTTTTCTTTGCACATTTGCCTTAAGAACCTTTGCGTCAATTAAATTTTTTGCTAAAGTGATATCATCACCAAAGTTCTCTACATAGGAGTTTTCAATCTTAGTAGTAATTTCCTGGGGAACTTCACTTTCTATTAAAAGGTTTTGTATATCCTTTTTTGTTAAGCTTATAGGTTCACAGTCTGCATCATCATTTAGAAAATTATATTCTTCTATCATAGTGCTTAGATTTTCTTGTACATCCATAAAAATTTTATCAGCTTTATTTTCGTCGTCGCTAAAAGAATCTTTAATAATTGATTGGAATGTTTCCTTTTGCACCGTAGCCGTTTTTTTTGAGAGGCACCCTAGAACATTTTCCATTAATTCAGTATGTGTATCCTTTGCATTTTTTGTGTAATACATAATAGAGTTAACATCTGAACCACGATCAATAAAAGCAGGAAACACAAAGCCATTAGTTGGGGACTCGACTACCCAATCTCTAATACGCGCTTTTATTTTGTTTTGCTCTTCAAAGTATCTAAGACCAGGCTCTGAAAGTGAAACTGGACATATTGCACATAACACATATTCATATACTTCTTCAGATTCATCTATCCGTGCATTATCTTTGGTTTTGCTAATAACATCATAAGCATCATGAAAAAAGAGTATTAGAAAATTACCAGTGTAATCATAATTAGCTATAATCAAATCATAAAGATTACCTACAAGAGCATCATCTTTTAATTGACTGTTTTTAAGCTGCATAAGAGAAGTTTGTCTTTCATTTGTAAAATCTTCATTGGCTTCAAAGTTAAGTTCTAAAATATTATTTCCAATAGTTCCAGACAGTACTTTTTTAGCAATTTCTAAGTATTTAAAGTATTCGTCTTCATCTAAATTTAGAAAGCTTTCTCTAAATTTTAAAATAGTATGTTTTTCTCCATTAACATAGCAGCCACACATTTTAGTGAAGGTGCATTGTTCTTTTTTAAAACGTCTTTTTAACTCAAGTATATCTTTTTTTCTCATCTATAAACTCCTTAATTTATAGACAAA
>JBLHPD010000268.1:0-5786 GCA_047624165.1 Clostridium sp.
TTCCTTCGGTATGGACCGTTAAAGGACCCTAATGCAAGGGGTTTTGCGAAAATTGCAAACTTTACTGATAATGCTATACTTCCAGAGATTTTCAAGGTGCATATTGGATGGATCTTTGCGATTGTTATAGTTATATTTATATTTATTTTTATGAAACATACCAAAACAGGTTATGAAATTTCAGTACTAGGTGAAAGCGAAAAAACTGCACTTTATTCTGGAGTTAATATAAAGAAAACTATTATTATATCCATACTTTTAAGCGGGGGGTTATGTGGTCTTGTTGGCATGATTCAAGCTTCGGGCATCAGTAATACCCTTTCTGAGAATATATCTGGAGGTGTTGGATTTACAGCTATAATTATAGCCTGGCTTGGGTACCTAAGTGCTCCAGTTATTATGGTTGTTGCAGTGTTATTTGCAGCTCTTCAGCAAGGTGGTTCCTTTATTCAAACCTCTTATGCCATACCAGCTGCCACCGCACTTGTATTACAAGCTATGATATTGTTTTTTGTGCTTGGTAGTGAGTTTTTTATTAAGTTTAAGATTGCGAGTAAAGTAGGTGATGCTAAATGAACGGAATAATGACATTTTTAGCTGCAGCAATAGTTGCAGGAACCCCTCTTCTTTTCGCAACTCTCGGTGAAATATTAATAGAGAGAGCTGGTAACCTTAATCTAGGAGTAGAAGGTATGATGCTCATGGGAGCTGTAATGGGTTTTCTCGTAGGGATAACAACAGGAAATGTTTTTGCCGCAATCCTTGGAGCAATGGTTGCTGGAGCATTTGGTGGCTTAATATTCGCTTTTTTAACAATATCATTAAGAGCAAATCAAGTCGTTACGGGGCTTGCTCTAGCTACATTTGGAAGTGGATTTTCAACTTTAGTAGGCAAGCAACTTGTAGGACAAACAGCACCTGCGGCTGTGAAAAGTTTTTTTAAACCCTTTTCAATTCCGTTAATAGGTGACATTCCTGTTATTGGACCAATATTTTTTAAACAGGATGCTTTTGTTTATCTTGGATATATTTTGGCAGTGGTTATTGGTGTATATTTATATAATACTAGCAAAGGGTTAAATCTAAGAGCAATAGGAGAAAACCCCAGCTCAGCAGATGCAGCAAGTATAAACATTACTTTATATAAGTATGTTCATATTTTAATAGGAGGAGCATTATGTGGACTTGGAGGGGCTTACCTCTCACTTGTTTATATACCAAATTGGCAAGAAAACGTGGTGGCAGGTAGAGGGTGGATTGCCATTGCCTTAGTTATATTTTCAGGATGGAACCCCTATAAGGCAATACTCGGAGCATTTTTATTTGGCGGCCTTGATATAATAGGATTTAGACTTCAAGGAGCTGGAATTCAAGTTTCTCAATACCTAGTAGATATGCTTCCGTATTTAGTTACCATAACAATTCTTGTAATTGTATCTATGAAAAAATCTAAAAAGAATGCTCCACCTAAGAATCTGGGAACGCCATATTTTAGGGAGGATAGGTAATAATTAGAAATATGAAAGTGGCTATAGAATATTATAGCCACTTTCATTATTTTCTAATTATTTTGGACAATTATTCAAAAAAATTAGAAAATATCTATATATTATGGAGTGAGGAATAAATGTGTAGTATAATTAAATTGTGTTATACCACAATTTACACTCATGATTAAAATTAACCAAATAATTATAATAATTGAACATTAAGACTATGATGAATTAGGAGGAGTTATATGAAGAATATCTTTAAACCATTTATAATTATGCTTTTATCTTTCGCATTGTGTATACCTATGCAATTAGTAGTAAAGGCTAGTACGTTTACAAATATGGATTCTAAAAAAGATGTGTTAGTGAGTAAACCTTGGGCAGTGAGTTTTAATATGCCATTGAGTGCTACGACTGTGAACACCACAAACATTAAAGTGGTTGGAAAAAATAATAATTACATAGATATTATAGTTAGTTTAGCTAGTGGCAATAAAAAAATAATAGTTAAACCAGTAGAAAATTATGAACTTAATACCACATATACTTTAATAGTTACAAAGAATGTTAAGTCAGAAGATGGGAAACCTCTGACTAGTGAAGTTAGAATGGATTTTACTACTAGAGAAAAGTACAAAATAGTGTTAGATGCAGGGCATGGAGGAAGTGATCCAGGCGCGATATCGGAAGCAGGCCTTCAAGAAAAGACTATAACACTAGCAGTTACTAATAAAGTATGTGATATATTAGCTAAGAATGATGTTGATGTTATATGCACAAGTGATAGTGATAAGGTAAAGTTCCCTGTTAGTATAATGGCAGGTCTTCAAGCAAGATGTGATATTTCTAATAACGCTAAACCGGATTATTTTGTAAGTATTCATATAAATGCTTTTGATGCTCCGTCAGCTCATGGCATGGAGACTTATTATTTTACCGGAAGTACAGCTGGAGAAAAGTTAGCTAAGGCTGTCGAAACTGCATTAGTTAAAGAAATTGAAAGATTTGATAGAGGTCTTAAAACATCTTCAGGTTTAGTGGTTTTGAAGAATACGGATGCTGTGGCCATATTGGTAGAACCATCATTTATTACTAATCCAGAAGAAGAAAAGCTATTAGTTACCGATGCTTATAAGCAAAAAATAGCTAATGCAATCGCAACGGGTATTCTTAAGACCTTAGGAGTAACTGATATCGTATATTAAAGCTTCTTGTAGTGCGATTAGAATCAATTTAACAATGAATAAATTAAGGCGCTGCCATAAATATGGACAGCGCTTTTTATAATGTGTAGTACTTATTATAGCAATTTTAATTCAGCCTTATTAATCATTATTAATCAAACCTCCTAGTCTGACAAAAAATATCCGTCGCATCTTTGATTTGTTATTTATTTTCATGCCCCTAATTCACAACTAATTCTATATAATTACTTTACATCATAAAGTAGTTTATGACATAGGTATAATTGCTTCATTATAATTTTGTCTGCTTGGGTCTGATTTATAGTTCCATTATCTACAAGTGAAGTTAAAGGATTTATATGATTGATCATGTTGCTATCCATATATAAATTATGCCTTTTCTCAGGCATAGTTTTACTATTTTCTGAATTTGTTTTGGTTGTAGATTTAGATCTATTTATAACAGCTTTGATTTTATCAGCTTCATCTTGAGTTATAGTGTTAATATGTGCAAGGTTTTCAGAATTTGTTTCTAAATGCTGTTGTAGTTTAGTTACTATTTGTTTAGACTCATTTGTTAATGGGTTAGCAGTTGTTGCAAAAGTTGTACTTGCAGATGATAAAAGAATGCCTCCTGTTATTAATCCTGATAGTATTTTATTTTTCAAATATATATTTTTCATTTTAATATCTCCTCATTAATTAAATTAGTTTTATTGATTCTATATTCTAATTATATCCGTTGATAATGTCAGAGAAGTGTCAATATGAAGTTGATTTCGCTTGCCTTGTGTATTTTTTATAAATTTTGTAATTTAAAATTATTATTTATATTCCTATATAATTGATATCTTACTATATAATGCATTATTTAGAAAGCATAAATATAAAAGACAGTACTTATAATATTAGTACCTATATTAATTTAGTAAGTTTTGTATAAAATTCTATTTTTGGGATAATATATTATAATTGAAACATTTTTAATATAAAATTTATTAAGTGGTGATTTTGTAATGAAAAATAGAAATTCTTATAGTTTAATAACTGAGGTAGTAGTGGTAATGGTATTAATTTTGTACATTTTCTTTTTATATATTGATTTTTATAATGTGAAAATCTTAATTGATTCTAAGTATATAAAGTATTTATGTATATTACTTTGTTTTCTGTTATCCATAATATCTACTAAAAATTTACTTATGCATACAGGTACTAATATAGTTAATTATAGAGACATATCATTACTTCGATTGGCAATGTTTATAACTGTCATTGCAGATTTATGTTTAGTTATCTTTGATTTTTATATTTTAGGTGTAGCTTTATTTTCATTGGTACAAATTATATATTCTGTGAGGTATACTACTAAAAAGCTTAATTCAACTTTTTTTAAATTTTTTATTATTTCTCAATGCATAATATTCTCATATGTTATAGCTAGTTTATTTATTGAGGTGATTAATGTGCTGTTACCTATTTCATTATTTTATTCTATATGTTTGATTAATAGTGTTATTAAAGCTATAAAGGCCTGGAAAAATAATTTATACCCTTCACCTAGTAAATATATGATGGTCTTCGGTATGATACTTTTTCTTTTATGTGATATATGTGTAGCTTTATCAGCTATAACTGCACATTTCACTTTAATAGGTTATTTCATGAGCAGTTTTTATCAAATAACATTTTATCTAATCTGGGTTTTTTATATTCCATCACAATTATTATTGTCTTTAAGTGGAAGTACTAAAATTCGAAGAATAAGGTCTTTATAATTATATATGTAGATAAGGATAATCAAAAAAAAGCTCTGGTTTTTTACTCCCAGAGCTTTTTTGATAGATATTTACTATTTAACTTTCCTCACTACATCAATAATACTTCCATCCCTATACTCAACTATCGCAATTACTTTTTCTTCATATTCAATCTTATCAGGAACTCCTACAACACTTTCAATTTTTTCCTTTAACTCTTGAATAGTGAATATTGGAATATTTATAGACTTAAATTTTTCAATTAAATCTGTTCTTTTAGGATTTATTGCAATACCTATTTCAGTAACTAAAACATCAATACTATCACCAGGAGTAATAACTGTATTAACGCAATCAACAACGCAAGGTATTCTACCACGAATTAGTGGAGACACAATAACGGTTAATTTTGCACACGCTGCTGTATCTGAGTGTCCACCGGATGCTCCTCTTAAAACTCCATCTGAGCCAGTCAATACATTTACATTAAAATTAGTATCTATTTCAAGTGCTGATAAAACTACCACATCTAATTTATTGGCTATGCACCCTTTATTGTGAGGATTTGCATAAAAAGATGAATCTATCTCATGATGCAATGGATTTTTATCTATTGATTCAACTGCACTCAAATCAAAACATTGCACATCAAAAATATGTTTTATTAAACCTTCTTCATGCATTTCAACCATTGGTTTAGTAATTCCACCTAATGCAAAGCTTGCTTTAATTCCTTTACTAAGCATTTCATCTTTTAAGAATCTGCTTACAGCAAGGGTTGATCCTCCTGTACCTGTTTGGAAAGAAAAACCATCTTTAAAATATCCTGATTCTACAATTACTTTGCTTGCAAATTCTGCAATTAATAGTTCCTTTGGATTTTTAGTATATCTTGTAGCACCTGATGCTATTCCAGAAGGATCTCCTATTTTATCTATTTTGACTACATAATCAACATTAGTTTGTAAAATACTTGCAGGCATATTAGGGAAATCAACTAGAAAATCTGTAATGATAACTACCTTGTCTGCATATAGTGCATCCATCTTTGCATAACCCAGGGAACCACAATTGGCAAGACCTCTTGATCCACTTGCATTACCATAAACATCCGAGGAAGGTGCACCCAAAAATGCTACATCTATCTTAATATCGCCGGCTTCGATTGCCCTAGCTCGTCCACCATGTGATCTAACAATTACTGGTTCATCCATCAATCCGTTTGAGATTTCTTCTGCGAGCTCTCCTCTTAAACCACTAGTAGAAATTTTTGATATTACTCCAGATTTAATATGTTTAACTAAATCTTTATGTACACCACTGAGGGAACTAGATGCTAATGTTAAATT
>JBLHPD010000269.1:0-5779 GCA_047624165.1 Clostridium sp.
CGTCACACTTTGTAGTCAGAATCTTACTATAAATTTTTTATAAGTGTAAGTAAATCACTATATATACCATAAGCAGTTTGCTGAATTTCAGGATTTTTTTCTACTATTTGTACTTCTCCCATTAAATCAGTTGTTATGCATAATATAGAAGATGTAGCATCAATACTACTTAATGTATCATTATTATTTATATAAACTGGATGCACTATGCCTTTTGCTTTGTTACCTTCAATATATCCCTCACATATTAGCTTAATTTTACACTGTTTGTCTTTGGCATTTTCTATATCTTTTAATGTAATATGCGCTATTCCCTGTCTGTCTATTTCAGTAGGGTTTATGTTTGTATCCATTAACACATTTAGCAATGCTGCAGTTTTTGCCGCCGCATCCCATCCATCCATATCCATTGAAGAATCTTCTTCCGCAAACCCTCTTCTTTTAGCTTCTTTAATCGCATTTTCATAACTATTTCCACTTTCCATTTCTTCTAGCACAAAATTAGTTGTAGAATTTAATATCCCTCTAAATGATAGTACTCTACATCCTGGTAGCGTATATTTAACGAAATTAAAAATAGGAGTGCCATCCATTACTATTGTTTCATATAAGAATTGTAGACCTCTCTCTTTTGAATTATCACGAAGCTTTTGATACTTAAAGGCTATCGGGCCCTTGTTTCCTGTTATAACATGCATTCCTTTGTCAAAAGCAGCCTCAATATGAGTTATTGCTGGCTCTCCATCATAAATAGATAAAGTGCTCAGCTCAACTAATACATTAGCACTACAGTGTCTTATAACCTGCAGTGTTTCCATAGTCACAGTATCTTGCGCCCTAGCATCAAAGCTTCCATCGTTCTTTACCTCTATCAAGGCTTTTGCAAGGTCTATGCCCTCACGGTTAATAATTGCACCCTTAGACCTACCTGCAATAGCTGTGACTTTAATAGTGTGCCCTGTATTAGCTTTAATCTCTACGGTCTTCGTTATTAACATTCTACAAAATTCCTGTGCAGCATTTCCAAATCCCACTAAACATATATTTATTTCTTCGGTTTTCAATTATACACCACCCTTTTTTTAGTTAGTAATTAACATTTCATAGCTTAAACTTTTAAGTTACAAGAGTTCTCTTGTAACTTACAAGAGTTCTCTTCTAACTAAGTCCAGAAGCTCTATAGTTGCTCTTTCTCGTATTTTTTGTCTATTACCGGATAATTTAAGCATCTTACTTTTAACTTCACCATTTATACATAAACCTACATATACAAGTCCCACTGGTTTTTCAGCAGTCCCGCCATCAGGACCCGCAATACCAGTGGTTGAAATTCCAATACTAGTACCTGCAGTTTTCGCTATTCCACGCGCCATTTCTTCTGCCACTTCACTGCTTACTGCACCGTACTTATCTAATGTTTCTCTCGAAACTCCTAATCTATTAATTTTAGCCTCGTTACTATAAGTCACCGCCCCGTCCATAAATACAGAAGATATCCCTGGGTAGTTTATAAGCTTCGCTGCTACCATTCCCCCTGTGCAAGATTCAGCTGTTGCTATAGTTAACTTTTTATTTACAAGCATTTCGCCAAGTACACCTTCTAATGTAGCATTTCCTTCTCCATAAATGTTGCTGCCAAGCCTTCTACGTATTTCTGCTTCCATAGGCGCAATAAGTTTTATTCCTTCGACCTGAGTAATAGCCTTTGCTGTGATTCTAAATGTCATTTCTCCTGCTTTAGCATAAGGTGCAACAGTCGGATTGGTCTGATTATCCAATATATCTTCTATCATTTCTGCCGCGCTACTCTCTCCAACTCCAATAACTCTTAGCACCTTTGAAACTAATACGCCTTGCTTAAACTTCTGAAGATAAGGAACTACAGCCTCTTCAAACATAGGTTTCATTTCCCAAGGTGGTCCAGGTAAAAGTGCAATTATCTTTTCATTCTCTTCTATTATACATCCTGGTGCTGTACCATTATTATTAGGAAGTATCACTGCATCTGTTGGAAAATAAGCCTGTTTTTTATTGCTTTCTCCCATTGTTCTATTCATATCTTTAAAATGACCCTCGATAATTTTTAGAGAAGCTTCATGAACCACACTTTGTTTCCCAAAATACTCAAAAGCTATTTCCTTAGTTATATCGTCCTTTGTAGGCCCCAGTCCCCCAGTAGCTATAACTAGGTCAACTCTACTAAAAGCTAATCTATATGCCTCCAAAAGCCTTTCTGGATTGTCTCCAACTACTGACTGATGGTAAACTGATATACCTAAATCCGCAAGTCTCTTAGAAATATATTGTGAATTTGTATTAACTATATCTCCGAGTAATATTTCTGTTCCCACTGCTAATATTTCTGCTTTCATAATTATTTCCTCCTCTGGTACTCGCGAAGCACGTGGCAACTAACCGCCTATAATGCCGTGAATCTTTAATACCCTTTTTTCAAATCTACTACATTTACTAACTCTTTACCTTGTACATATTTTTTCATATTATCATATATAAGGTTAAATCTTCGCTGATTTCTCATCTCTGATATCCATGAACTATGAGAAGTTAATATAACATTATTTAAATCCCATAAGGGATTTGTTTCTTTTAATGGTTCTTCTTCGTATACGTCTAAAGCGGCTCCAGCTAGTTTACCATTTCTTAAATTTTTAATTAGTGAAATTTCATCTACAATACTACCTCTAGCCACATTTATGAAATAAGCTCCAGTCTTCATTTTAATAAACCTTTCTTCATTTATTAAATGATGAGTAGCTTTTGTATATGGTATTGTACCAACAACCACATCACATAATTCAAGCATTTTACTTAAATCACTCATAGCGTAACATTTATCAAAATATTTAATATCTCTACCATCTGTATTTACGCCTAATATGTTTACGCCGAAACCTTGAAATCTTTTAGCTGCCTCCATTGCTATAGTACCGGTACCTATAAACCCTATAGTTCTACCATATAGCTCCATGATGCTTGTATCAATTTTCCATTTTCTATTAGCCTGATTCTCATATAGACCCTTACTATTCTTAAAAAGCTCTAGTGTTTTTAATACAATCCATTCCCCCATAGGTATACTGTAACCACCTTTATTATTAGTAATTATAATAGAAGTGTTTTTAACATACTCTACTGGCAATTGGTCAATGCCTATGCTAGATAATTGAATCCATTTCAGATTTTTCATTTCTCGAATCGCAAGGGTTTTAAAGGGATCATAACAAATTAAGACCTCTACATCCTCTATTCCTTTACTATAAACCAGATCCTGCTCTTTCACTACCTTTATATCATACCCTAAAGTTTCTATATTTTTCATTTTATCTCCGCCATAGTTATATGTAAAAAGTGCTTTAATAGCCATAAATCCTCCTTTGCAAAAAAGGTGCCACAAGGCACCTCTATATTATTTAAATACACTTACCAAATCAATAAATATGTCTTTATTATCTTTAAGTTTAGTTTCATTTCCTAGTACACAAAAATAGTTTTCTTTTATAACATCATCTAATAGTGCTTTAAAAGACTTAATATCCTCTGCATTTGTACTTAATACTTCATCTCTCTCCACTTGTCTTTGCGCCTCAGTAATACCTCTTATATAAAATGCTGTTGCCCTCTCACCTTTCATAGAAGGTGTTAATGGTGAATCAAGCTCACTGATTGTTCCTATAATATATTTGGTCATTTCTCTCTTTGAAGCTTCAAAGTTTCCTATATAATCACATATTCCGTCGTAAGCATTTAAAGTCTCTTTCACATTAGGATCGCGATAAGATACGAAGACTATATTCCCGCTTCTAGCTAAGTTTGCAAAACCACCATATGCACCACCTTGCACACGTACTCTGTTCCATAAATAGTCAAGGCTTGCTATAGTTTTAAGTACTAACATCTTCCCTGAATAAGAATAACCCTGCTTGATGAAATTATAGCCTTTAGCTACGTACTGAACATCTGATGAAGTTAATAATCCTTCATTATTTTTATTTAAATTAAAATTATACTCTGCATCTGGTAATTTGTTTTCTCCTAATACTTTCATAATTTTAGGTAGCTCGCCCGCAAAAGCAGTATATATATCTTCTTCTCCTGTAACACTTATTATAAGGTTGTTTTTATTAAATATCAGCTCTGCTACCTTTTTTAAATTCCCAATAATTTCTTCTGTTTTTTTATCAAAATCTTTTTCGATTTCATTTATAAATTTATAAAAAGATATTCCTGTAGTGCTTTCTATATAAGCGGAAGCTGGTGAGAAGTAAGAAGTAAGTCTTCCAGCCGCTACCATATGCCCTCTATCAACAATCTTCATTTCTAGCCTTGATTTCAATTGTTGAATTAGTTCCTTCAAACGTTTCTTTTCATCAAATTTAGTTGTACTAACTATCTCTGCCATTATATCAAATAACTTGGGAATCTTAGGAACTAGTGCTTTAGTCTTTATTACGAGCTTTGGTTTATATTTTTCAAAATTTCCACTTTCGCCATATACCTCTGTAGTAAAATGAATTCCACCAGTATGAATATTAATTTCATTAGATAAATCAGAATAATTTGTATTCTTGGTACTTACCCTTCCTAAAATAGTTGATAATAAGGTTACGTAAGGTAGTAGCTCCATATCTACTTTTTTAGCATCAAATAGTAGATTAATATAGCCAATTTTATTAGTAAATATGTCATGAGATAATACCTTTACCCCTTGTTCATCCTTTTCTTTTAAAGGTAAATGTTCTACTTTATTTTCAATATCCGAAAGTTCAAGTAGAGGAATAGTTTCAAGCACTTCTACCGAATCTGGTGCCATTTGTCTTTCTTTAAGATCTTTTGTACCTTGCACTATTTCATCTATTTGTTTTTCTGAAAGGCTCGCCTTATACTTAGCTAGTTTTTCTTCTACTGCTTTTGACTTTTGTTCTGCAAGACCTTTTTTGCCATTCAATATGACCATAGAACTATGGGTATTATTTATTAAATACTTTTCAATAAGGTTTTCAAAATAATTAGTAGTTAATGCAGCTTTTATTTTACTTAAATAGCTTTCATACTCTAAATGCATAGTTGGATCTTTGTCATAAAGCCAACTGTCCATACTAGTTATATAATAGAATAATCCTTTTGGGAACCCGCCTAAATCAGCTTCTCGCAGTTTAAATTCCGTAATATTGATACAAGCTTCTATTAGTTTTTTATCTATTCCCTCTTTAACTAAATTCTTCAAAGTTGTGAATACAACTTCCTTAAATTTTTCTTTTTCGCTTTCATTAGAGTTTTTTACTACTATACTAAATACAGGTTGCAATATGCTATTATCAAAGCTCCCGAATACATCCTTTCCAAGATCTGCATCGATAAGTGCTTTCTTAAGTGGTGCTGCCGCACTCTCTAATAATAAATACTCTAAAATTTCAAAAGCTAAATGGAGTTCTGGCTTACTAATATTATCCCCTGATACAAAGTTCATACTTAAGAAAGTTTTGCCCCTCTCATCATCATCAGCGGAAATAGGATATTCTATCTTAACTTCTTCCATGCTACTAAACGATTTTTGAAGCTTAATAGCTGAATCTACGGAAATTCTTTCAAAATCATTTAAATAGCCTTCACTAATAAATTGTAACTGTTTATCAATATCTCCATCTCCATATAAGAATATATAGCTATTTGACGGATGATAATATTTTTTATGAAACTGTAAAAATTCCTTCTGCGTTAAATCTGGTATAAATTCAGGATCTCCACCGGATTCAACACC
>JBLHPD010000270.1:0-5774 GCA_047624165.1 Clostridium sp.
AAAATAATTTTTATACTATATATTACATGAGATTATTAAATTCAATATGATAAATTGCTTATATAAAAAAAGGATGATGGAAATGAGATTTAGAAAAAACTCCTTACAAATCAAATTGATGATGGTTTTTACAATTCTTGCTGCGGTACTATTTATAAGTGTTGGTTTCTTGTTTTTCCAGAGTACTAAACAAGCTATTAATTTTTCAAAAGAAAAAGAATTTATTACCTTAGCTGAAGAAACCTCAAATAAAATTGAAAGATATATGTTCGAGCGATATGGAGATATTCAAGTTATGGTAACTTCTCCTCTATTAAAAAAGGGTCAGATAAAAAAAGACGTAAAGCTTAAATATTTAAATAGTGTAAGAAATGCTTATAAGGCATATGATTATATTTTCATAACTGATTCCGCTTATAATATAGAAGTATTTTCTGGAGAACCTCAGACCGATATTTCTTACAAAAAATTCTTACCTGAAGTTTTAAAAGGTACAAATTTCGTATCTGATTTTACATATTTCTCTGATACCAAATCATATGGAGTATATTTTGCCTCTCCAATAATAGATGAAAACCATAAAATTACTGGCGCAGTCGTTGAAAGAATGAATTTTAATGCAATTTCTGACATTGTTAAAAATGTACGATTAGGTAGTAAAGGATATGCTTATATTGTAGATACCCAAGGTAATAGTATTTTTGAGCCATCAAATAATTTAATAAATACAGACATATTAGCGGCTAAAAGTAATAAAACATTTTATACGGTACATGATAAGATACAATATTTTTCTGCTTACTCACCTATAAGCAAATACAAAAGCCAAATAAATACTTGGAATATAGTAGTAGAAGAGCCTGTAGCTGAAGCTTTTCAAATCACCTACAGCCTTAGAACTTATACAATTGTAATTGTCGTTTCTTCTGTATTAATTATGTTTGTTCTAGTATCACTTTTATTAATGAAAATTACCAAGCCATTTAAAACATTAGTAAAACAAACTCAAAATATTGCTGAAGGAGACATTGGCAAAAATATCAAGATTGAAAGTGGTGACGAAATAGGAAGCCTTGCTGAATCTTTTAACATGGTTTTGGATAATCTTAAGGGTATGATGCAACAGATAATACAAATTTCTGGTGAAGCGGCTTCCCTTGCTGAAATAAGACAGTACACGGGCGAATTTTTTAAAAATATTCCAAACGCAATAATCACCATGGATAACATGGCTAAAATTACTAGTTTTAACAATGAAGCGAGCAATATAACTGGTATAATTGAAAATGATATTTTGAATAAGACTGTTACAGATTCCTTTGATAATAGTTTGCTTCCAATTATTAAATTACTAATTCACGGACTTGAAAAAGATATAATATATATTAAGCATATAATAAAAATTAAAAGTATTATGGGAATTGAAACTCCTATAATGATTAACACTTCGCTACAGAAAGACGTAAATGGAAAAACACTTGGGGTAATTGGAGTTTTCCGAAGTGTTGAAGAAATAAAACAGTTAGAAGAAAGTCTACTCCGGGCTAAGAATTTAGAGTCATTAGGTGCTTTATCTGCCGGTATGGCCCATGAACTTCGAAATCCTCTCACATCCATAAAAGGGTATGCACAGTATATCAAGTTAGAGCTTGGTGACTCTAGTGCTCTTAATGAAGACATTTCAATTATAATTGGGGAAGTAGATAGGTTAAATAATATTATTGATAGATTTTTGGACTTTGCGTTACCCAAGAAATTAAATCTTGAATTATGCAATATTAATGAAGTTCTAACCCTTGTGGTAAAGCTTATACGTAAAGAAATGCTCCCTAAAAATGTAGATATAGTAATGGATATTACTAATATACCTGATATGTGTTTCGATTTTGATCAAATAGAACAAGTTATATTAAATATTTCTATAAATGCTCTTCAGGCAATGCCAAGTGGTGGAATCTTAACATTCCACTCAGTTTTTCTTGAAGCTTCTAATATAATAGAAGTGACGCTTCAAGATACAGGTGTTGGAATTCGTGATGGTAATGAGGATAAAATATTTGAACCTTTCTTCACAACAAAAAACAAAGGAACGGGACTCGGTCTTGCAATTTGCTCTAGAATAGTTGAAAATCATAAAGGAGTAATAGAAGTTTTAAGTACGACCGCAGTAGGCACTAAATTCACAATAAAGCTGCCAGTACTTAAAAGATAGGATGGTGATTTTATGTCAAAATATTCTATATTAATAGTAGATGATGAAGAAAATGTGAGAAGGCTTTTACAGAAGATTTTTCTAAAAGAAAATTACATAACTCATATTGCGTCTAATGCGGATGAGGCTTTGCATATTATAGACACATTTCAAGTTGATGTGGTTATTACAGATATTAAAATGCCGCGCATTAGTGGAATAGAACTACTTACTAAAATAAGAGAAATAGATACTGCGATTCAAGTAATTTTGATTACTGCCTTTGCAACATTAGATACAGCAATTGATGCTTTAAAAATGGGTGCTAAGGATTACATTACAAAACCCTTTAACCTAGAAGATATTGTACTCTCAGTAAAAAAAATAATTCATAGTATTGATAATACAGATATTATAGATTCACATTCAAAAACTAATGTTGATAATATTAATAAATCTTTATGGAGTGAAAGTAGCTCTATGAGAAAAACAATAGATATGATATCCTGCGTTGCTGATACAAAATCTACGGTTATGATATATGGTGAAACTGGTACTGGGAAAGAACTAGCTGCACATTCGCTTCATTATCTCAGTTCAAGAAAAGATAAACCTTTTATTAAAGTTAATTGTGCAGCTATACCGGATTCTCTTTTAGATAGCGAACTTTTTGGATACGATAAAGGCGCCTTTACAGGGGCTTCAGTTAAAAAACCTGGTAAATTCGAGCTTGCAAATGGGGGTTCAATTTTTTTGGATGAAATAGGAGATATTTCTCCTAATGAACAAGTTAAACTACTTAGAGTGATTCAAGAGAGGGAAATCGAACATTTAGGTGGAATAAAGTCCATTAAAATTGATGTGAGAATTATTGCAGCCACAAATAAAAATCTTGAAGAACTAGTAAAGAAAAAACTATTTAGAGAAGATTTATACTATAGATTAAACGTGGTTCCAATAAATTTACCTCCACTAAGAGAACGGAAAGAAGATATATTAATGCTTGCTAATAATTTTTTAAGTAAAGCTTCAGTAATATCTGGTAGAGAAAAAAAGCAAATAACTGAAGATGCATTAAAATATCTAATTAATTTTAACTGGCCCGGCAATATAAGAGAATTAGAAAACATTATAGAGAGATGCGTTGTGGTAACCTCAAAACAAATAATAACTGAAGATGACTTGCCATCATATATCACTAATTACAATTCATTAAGTTCTATTGATATGCAGTACTACCCACTTGATACTATAATAGATCATGCAGAGAAAGAAGTGTTAATTAGGGCACTAAAACAATGCAAGGGAAATAGAACAAAAGCTTCAGTATTATTAGGTATAAGTCGAAGATCTCTTCACAGAAAGATATTAAAATATACTATAGAATAAACTTTAAAAGTTATTTAAAATTCCTGGTAATTTGGACTATTCTAATATATATCCCACTATGCCATTGGATTTAGGGATGCAATTACAATTAAGTGCAGTATAAAATTAACCAATACAAATCTGACTTCAGATTTGTATTGGTTAATTTTTTTATTAATAACATTTATTGTATTTTTACATATAATAAAATTATAAAGACTTTTTTTTGAAAAAAACACATATTACAGTCGAATATTACATTTATTAAAAATAATCTTAAGGAGAAGATATATGAATAATTTAACTAATATTGTAGAAATTGAAACTATAGAATCAAATGAAGAAGCAGCGACAAGCAGCGGCGGAGATATTCAGCAAGATTTCAAAGTAAATATCCATAATGGTAAAGGTTTTTATGATACTGGGGTTAGCAATACATTTTGGTCAAGCTTAATTATTACAGCTGAAATTTTTAAACCTCAAATTGGAAGTTGGACTATTATAATTAGAGATAAAGCAAAAAAAAACACAGTGATTTATGAAAATCATCATGCGATACATGGTACAGAGATTTCATTTAATTATAAAACAGGATTAAAAACGAATCTTATAATTGAAGCTACTTGGAACCAAGCTAAAGATACAATTTTAAGTGGAGAAATATCAATTAGGTATTAGATAAAACAAAAGATTAATAATTGCAGTATTAAACATATTTACAAGAACCATTGTTGCAGCATTTATTGCTTGTATCAACCTAATTTTGTCTTTAAAAATAAAAATAGATCCATATGAAAATAAAAATATCCATTAAAACTTTAAAGTTTTAATGGATATTTTTGTATTATATAAGATTTTATAAGTTAGTATAATATTAAACTTGTTCGTTAACTTTTTCTAACAAAATTAAAAAATCTTCTTTGCTTTTTCGTTCTAAGTATGAATCTATAAGTAACTGGGTAGACATTTTACTTAGGCCTTTATATCCATTATCCAATATATCCGTTAAGACATTCATGAAATAATCTTTACTTTTATCTATATCGTTAAGCATCTTATTTGCTATATCAGTTATTAATTCATCTTTTATATTTTCTCGTAGTTTTTCAGTGTATTCTTTCATAAACACTTGTGTTTCTTCAGGGTATGCAGAAAAATCTCCTGAAATTATATCTCCAATTTCCATCATGGTCACTCCTTAGTTATTTCTATTTTTGAAATATATTTTCATATAATATAAAATACATGGTTTTTAATTCTTAATATTAGCTTCTTTTACTATAATAATTCCAAGTAATCCAGGGCCTGTGTGAACTCCAGCTACTGGACTAATTTCTCCAAAAGATAGCCTTGTAATATTTGGAAGTAGCGCAATTATGCCTGCAAAGCGCTTTACTTCTTCTTCAGCGCCACCATGCATAACCCAAATTTTACATGGAGAATTTTCAAGAGCTTCTCTTGCTATATCGACGAGCTTGCTTGTAGCTTTCTTTTTTCCCTTTGCTTTTGCGTAAGTATAGTAAACACCATCTTTATTAATTGAAATTATTGGTTTTATGCTTAATAGTTCACCTATGGTACCAGCAACTTTTCCAATTCTACCGCCTTTGATTAGGTATTTAAGTGTATCCACCGCATAATAAACAGTAATTCTACTTCGAATTTCAGGAAGAGTTTTTACGATTTCGTGAAAACTTATTCCGCATTTAATCATTTCACCACATTCTTCAACAATTGCCGCTTCACCAATAGTTAAAGATTTAGAATCAAAAACACAGGTTTCTATATCTGAATGATTTTCACTTACCAATCTTAATGTATTATATGTGCCTGATAAATTTGCAGATATTATTATTGCTATTGCATGGGTATATCCCTCCTTCTCAAGCTTTAAATATAAGTCTTCCATATCCTTCATTGAAGGTAACGAAGTTGAGGGGATTTCACGCTCAAAATTATCATAAACTTCTTTTGGGGTAATAGTTATCCTGTCAATGTATTCTTTATCTTTATATATTATTCTTAAAGGAAGTACTTTTAGATCATATTTTTCAATCATTTCTTTATTAACATCGGATGTTACTACTCAGGCATTCCCTATAGGGAATGCCTGTGATAATATAAAACTATGGTCGTAGACCTCCTGTCTAAAAATAGGTATTACAAATTAAAGGGAGCCGAGAGGCGTCCCCATAATATAAAATTAAATATAGTT
>JBLHPD010000271.1:0-5757 GCA_047624165.1 Clostridium sp.
TTTATATTATGGGGATGCCTCTCGGCTCCCCTTAATTTATAATACCTATTTTTAGACCGGGGGTCTACGACCATAGTTTTATATTATCACAGGTATTCCATATAGGGAATGCCTGAGTAGTAACCAAATTAAAATATAAACTTAAAAAGTATTAGTTAGACTTTTTAAGCTAATACTATACTTGAACTTAAAATTGTTTTGTATTTCAGAGAACCATAAGGAGGGAAATATATGCAAACAGGTATAGTAAAGTGGTATGATGCGCAAAGAGGATATGGATTTATATCAGCTCAAGATGGTGAAGATGTATTTGTCCACCATTTATCAATAAAAGAAGAAGGACCACGAAAGGATTTACATGAGGGTGAAGAAGTACAATTTGATGTAGTAGATGCGCCAAAAGGACCTCAAGCCTCTAATGTTCAAAAGTTCTAAAATATAATTTTAAGATTTTTGCATAATAAAATAAAATATTTTGGCACACTCATTTAATTTTGAGTGTGTTTTTTAATAATGTATTTGGAATTTATTTGGCTTAAAAATACGTTATGAGTTTGAAGCTTGTAGGAAATAAGTGTGAGTATAGTATATAATAGTAGTAAAGGTTAATAATTATAAGATACTAGGAAAAGAAAAAACTCGATGGGGTGAAATTTTTGATTGACATTAATGAAGATATTATAAGGGGAAATACAGACCTAGGTACGTATAAAATGGGAAGAGAGTATTATTTAAGTAATAAGGTTAAGGATATAGATGTAGAAATAAAAGAGCGAGAAGACTATACGGAAACTAATGTAACATCTAATGTAGAGTCTTCAAATTTTACGCAGTATAAAGTAGATGTAAGTTTTGATAACATTGATTTTTTTATGAATTATAATTGCGATTGTAATAAGTATGCTTTTGGGTATTATGGGAAGAGAAATATGTGTAAGCATGTAGTGGCTACATTATTAAAGCTTTTTCATGAGAAAGAACAAATTATTAAAGTGAAAAAAATGGCTAAAACAAACAACTTAATTAAACAAATAACTAAAAACATAAGCGAGGCACCAAGGGTAAAATTATATCTGAACATAGAAATAAAATATGAGCATGAGTCTAATGGTGATAACGGGAAATCGTTTGTGAGTCTTAAGGTTGGAGAGGATAAACTTTATGTAGTTAAAAACATAAAAGAATTTTTTAATTGCTACAATAAAAGTTTCGAGCCTATTGAGTTTGGAAAAAAATTTACATATAATCCTTATTTGCATTCATTTAAAGAAGAAGACTTAAATATAATAGAGCTTTTTAAAGAAGCATCTGAACTGCAGGTTGTAGCGGGAGCTGCAGATACATATAGGGGGAATGCAATAAGGTTTTTGTCTGGCAAAAAAGCATATTTTACTGATAGCATGGTTAAAAGATTATTTAAGTGTTTATATAAAAGGGATCTAACTGTGGTTATAAAAGGCGAGACTTTTACTAATGTACATATAGTTCGAGAATCCATGCCACTAGAGTTTCAAATAAATAGAGAAAATAATAACTTTATCCTTCAGCAAAATAAGTATTTGCCTACTGCACTAAGTAGCGATGGTGAATTCTTTTTTTATTTAGGTGAAATATATGAATTGCCAATTGCTCAAAAGAATGCATATTTGCCTTTTTATAATAGATTTAAAGAAGAAAAAAATAATTTCATAGAATTTTATGAAGAAGAGAAAGATGATGTGGCGTCATTTGTACTTCCAACTTTAAACAAGATAAGTGATAAAGTTAATATAGATACATCCTTAGAAAATGAATTTTATATAAAAGAGCTCAAAGCTATTGTTTATTTTGAAAAAAAGTCTGAGAATGTTAAGGTACGTATAACTTTTAAGTATGGAGATATTGATATAAATCCTTTTAATAGTAAAGAAAACAAAGCACAAGAGGGAAGAGCCCTTATAAGAGACCTGGATAAGGAAATGAATATAATAAATCTATTTCATGAATTCGGATTTATTAGTACAAGTAAAGGGTTTGAAATTAGAGATGAAGAAAAACTTTTAGAGTTTTTAGTTTCAGGACTAGAAAAGCTTCAGCAAACTGCTGAAGTATATTATTCTGAAGAATTTAATAAAATGAAGGTACACGGAAACACTGGATATAAGTCAAATATAACACTTAATAAAGATGATCTTTTAGAATTCAGTTTTAGCATTGAGGGAGTAGATAATGTTGAACTTAGTAATATATTTGCATCCTTAAGAGAAAAACGAAAGTATCATAGGCTCAAAAATGGAAGTTTTGTATTATTAGATTCAAGTAATATATTAAAGGTATCTCAAATGATAGAGTATCTAAATATAAAGGATAAAGATATTGCAAAGAATAAAATTATGCTATCAAAATATAATGCCATATACATAGAAGAAAAATTAAGACGAGAACAGATGGATTTTGTGGATACAAATAAAAAGTTTAGAGACTTAGTTGATACCGCACTTAATATAAAAGAAATCAAAGCAATAGTTCCTAAATCTTTAGAAAATATAATGAGAGATTATCAAAAAATAGGATTTAAGTGGTTGAAAACTCTTGCAGGATGTGGATTTGGAGGAATACTTGCAGATGAGATGGGGCTTGGTAAAACACTTCAAGCAATAGCACTTATTCAATCGGAAGTTGAAGAAAATGATAACAAACAACCAACCCTTGTAGTATGCCCTACGTCGGTTGTATACAACTGGAAAGATGAAATAGAAAAATTTGCACCTTCTTTAAATTGCATAGTAATATCTGGAAGCAAAAATAGTAGGGATGAACAAAAACAAAATATTAATGACGCCGATGTAGTTATTACATCATATGCACTTATTAGACGCGACCTTGATGACTATAATAAAATAAAATTTAGATACTGTTTTTTGGATGAGGCGCAGTTTATAAAGAATTTTAATTCAATAAATGCACAATCTGTAAAAAGTATAAATGCCCAATGTAAATTCGCACTTACAGGGACCCCTATTGAAAATTCTCTTACGGAACTTTGGTCAATTTTTGACTTTATAATGCCGGGTTATATGTTAAACCATAGCGCTTTTTCTAAAAAATATGAAGCGCCAATTGTTAAAGATGGAAGCAAGAAAGCGCTTCAAGAATTAAATAATCATGTAAAACCATTCATACTTAGGCGGACGAAGATTGAGGTTGCAAAGGATTTACCAGCTAAAATAGAACATAGGATTTCAGTAGAAATGACAGAGGAACAAAAGAAGGTATATTTAGCCTACTTAATGGAGGCTAAAGGAGAACTAGAAGAAGATATTGAGGCGAAAGGGTTTAATAAAAGTAAGTTTAAAGTATTATCAATATTAACAAGGCTAAGACAGATATGCTGTGATCCTTCTACTTTCATTGAAAATTATAATGGGGGAAGTGGCAAAATGGAAGCTCTGGATGAAATATTAGAAAATAGTTTAGAAGAAGGCCACAGGATATTAATATTTTCTCAATTTACACGAGTGCTAAAGAATATTTCTAATATGCTAGAGACTAAAGGTATAAACTATATGTATCTAGATGGTTCAACTAAGGCAGAAAAAAGAGTGGAAATGGTGAAAACCTTCAATGATGGTGAATCGCAAGTATTCTTAATTTCTTTAAAAGCAGGAGGTACGGGTATAAACCTTACAGGTGCAGATATGGTAATACATTTTGATCCTTGGTGGAACCCAGCTGTAGAAGCTCAAGCTACAGATAGAGCTCATAGAATTGGTCAAAAGAAAACAGTTGAGGTGATAAAATTAATAGCTAGAGGAACGATAGAGGAAAAAATATTTAAACTTCAACAAAAGAAAAAAGAAATTTCGAAGAGTGTTATAAATGATGAAACAGGAGCGGAATTATTGCTATCACAAATGAGTCAACATGAAATTGAAGATTTATTTGTCTAGATAAAACAGGCATAGGCTTATTTTAAGTTCTATTGCCTGTTTTTATTTTGTTAGGAATTTTATAATTTTAATAGTATATATTGCATAAAAACATGCAAAATAATACATAATGCTACAAAATGTTTGACAATATGATTATTTTCTGTTATTTTTTTATAGGAATTATTATTTTAAGAAGAATAAAAATCAATGAATGTTACCACACTCAGAGAAAAACAAGGAGGCTATTTATGATTACAAATGAAACACAAAATGTAAAAATAACAAATGCAGATCCATCAGCTTTAGGACTATTCGGGCTTGCCATGGTGACGCTTGTGGCATCTTCCCAGAAACTTGGGCTAACGGAAGGCACATCATTTATACTTCCATGGGCTATATTCTTAGGTGGATTTGCTCAACTATTTGCATGTATCAATGATTCAAAACGTAACAATGTTTTTGGAACCACAGCTTTTGGTGGATTTGCATTCTTTTGGATGGCAGTTGGAGCTTCATGGTTAATTAAAGCAGGCGTATTTGGTCAAGAATTAGCATCAACTGTAGATCCAAAGCAATTAGGCTTTGCTTATGTAGGATACCTAATATTTACAGTGTTTATGACTATAGGAGCTACAGAAACTCACAAAGTGTTATTTGCAATTTTTGTACTAATTGATTTTCTATTTATAGGGTTATCGCTTACTACTTTTGGAATTATGCCTGAATTTTCGCATGGACTCGCAGCATATTCTGAATTGTTAATTGCATTATTTTCTTTTTATGGTTCTGCTGCAGCAGTTTTAAATCCTCATTTTGGAAGAGTATTTTTACCTGTGGGAAAACCTTTTGGTATATTTAAAAAATAATTTGTTTAATGACATTAAGAAGGAAAGCTTTTATAAAGCGTACCACATAGTATAAATATTTTTTTGTATAAAAAAAGTATATATTACGAACGCATTGTAATATATACTTTTTTCTTTTTTGTTTAGAAACTTATAATTTTACTGTTTGACCGATATCGATAATTTTTATGCTCCCATCATTTATTCTTTTTAAAGTATCACAGGTAACATCATCTTCATCCTGGGATAAAATGTAGGTTTTATAATGAATTGGAATCATAATTTTAGATTTTGTCATTTTAAACATTTTAAAACTTTGCTCAGGAGTACAATGCATTTCTTGATACTCATCAGGTTTGTAGCAACCTACAGGCATGATAGCTACATCTGCCATTAAATCTTTATATATATCAGTATAAGCAGTATCCCCAGCAAAAAAGATCTTTTTTGAACTACTTTCAATTATATAGGAATTACTATCAGTCTTACTGCCCCAAGGATAACGTCTTCCATCATGCTTTGCTTTTAAAGCCTTTATTTTTATATGGGTGTCACTATACACTTCATCATGAGTTAGAATAATTATATTTTTAAATCCTAAAATTTTTAATGGAATGTTTAAATTTTTAGGAGCGATAACTATAGCACTTTTATTTATTTTTATTAGAGTAGTGTAATTCATATGATCCATATGACCATGGGATAGTAGTATATAATCAATATTCATGGAGGCTAAATTTAATGAAGGTTTAACTAATCTTTTTAGTTGGCCTAGATTTATACTGGTAACAGGGTCAGTTACTAGTACCTTTTCATCTAAATTAATCACTACGGTAGCATGACCAACCCAATGGATAGAATTTGTTACTACAGGCTCATATAATGGAGTTAGAATAGGCTTAAAGTATGACTTAAAGTTTCTACGATGTAATTCATACATATATCCAAATATTTTAGCGAATCTAATAAATTTCATTTTATACCTCTTAATTTATAATATA
>JBLHPD010000272.1:0-5750 GCA_047624165.1 Clostridium sp.
TGCTGTTAAATCAGCAGCATTTGTAGTAGGTAGAAAAAAACTAATACTTGATAAAGAAATTAATGTAATGGAAATTATGATTTTTTTAATAATGTTTTTTAAAATATTAATTCACTCCTTTTATGTCGGTTGCTATATATTGTGCATCATTTTAATTATAACATTATTACAATCAATTAAGTTCAGTTTGCATCTTAGTTTAATAACTATTCATAATTGTTATCACCTGAAGACAAACAAGGAGGAAACTACTAAAACGAAAAAAAAGACTTCAGTGGGAGTATAATTCTCCTTCTGAAGTCTTCAATATTACGGCTACGCATATGATGGTTTAAATAACGATGTTAAAAATGATTTTATATAGTATAAATTATTATTTTCCCTGTGTCATATTAGCATACCAATGAACTCCATATTTGTAGCCGTTTGATATATTACCACTTATTTTATTATGATGATTGGTATTAGAAGTTGAATATACAGCACTTTTAGCTATAATCCCACTAGTTGAGCTAATTTTATTATTTTCGATTGTTATATATTGAGGATCCGCTACCCCATTCCAGTCAAGTAATATTCCATTACCTTTTTCAGGTGTATTAATACTATTTTTCTTATTTGTATTAGCTATAATATTACCTGATACGGTGCAATTTGATGTTCCTGCTACTATTGCTATACCATTACTTTGTGCGGACAATACTTTATTTCCTGTAACAGTTGTTCCAGTTGTGGAAAACAAACATATTGCTCCTAAATTACCTATGCCGGATAATGATTCTTCTACTATATTGTTTTTAACAATGTTATTATTAGACTGCCATACTTCGATTTGATTAAATCTGTTATTTTTAGAGGTATTTTCTATAATAGAATTTGCACTGCTTACCTTATTACTACCACCGTAGATGGTGATGCCCTCTTGTCCATTGCCTATACATTGATTATTGCTTGCTACAGAATTAGTCGTGCCTTTTCCAGTTGTTGAATTGTAACCGAATATTATACCTTGTCCACCACTGTTTTTCAAAATATTATTTGTGACGGAGATGCTTTTTCCATTTAAACAATAAACATGACCGCTTATTTGTTCATGGCTATAGCCACCAAAAACTTTAGCGTTATCAAAATTATTGTTATCTATTGTAATATTAGAACTATCGTTATCAATTAAAATTCCATATTTACGTATATCATAGAAATATGAATTTATAACTAGGGCATCACTTGATCCATAAAAATTGATTGCGGAATAACCAATGTTATTTGTGAATCTGCAGTTTATTATTTTAATGTCGCTCTTTTGAAAAACACTTAAAGCTGTTGAGCAATTTTGAAACTCTATACCCTCAAAGCTGTTAACATTACCTGTGGAAAATAAAGTGTTTTTTTCGATGCCTTTGATTATAACATCGCTAGAAGCAACCAAGTTCAAATTGTCTTTTAATTTAACAATGCTAGAAAATTTATATATACCTTTTGGTAATTTTATTACTGTGCCACTTGGTTGTGAATCTATCATTTTTTGAAATGCGGCTGAGGTATCTGATAATCCTGTTATATCCAAACCATAAGTTTTAGCATCTATTATAGTTGGACTATTAATTGAATTAGATTGACTAGAAGAATTGACTGTTAAACTAGCATTTATTGATGTTAGGTCAGCAGCCTTTGTTGTAGTTTGGAAATAACTAGCATTTGATAAAGAAATTAATATTATAATTGCGGTTATACTTTTTTTAAAATTATTTTTTAACATGTAAGTTCACTCCTTTTATTCGGTGGCTAGGCTACCATACATAAGTAAGGTCCTTCAGCTTTGCGTCCTAACTTTTCAGAAAGTTTGCTATTGTCTGTAAAAGTGTTATCGTAAGTATATATTGTTCACCTCCATAATTTGTATTTTAGTGCAAATGTTTTTAGATTATTAATGTTATAATAAAAGAATGTGGAAATTACCTATTATCATTATCGTTAGTAATCCACGATTCTTTAAATTTTCTTCAATTAACTATCCAAATGGGGTATAATTTATATAAAGAAACTATTAGAATATTAATTCTGAGAGTTTTATTTTAATGATGTTTTACAAGGGATAATGAAGTTAGCGATTTAAAGACATAATAAGCTAAAGAGGAGAATGAATTATGAAGATATTAATCACAGGAGCTAATGGCCAACTAGGACGAGAATTAGCTATTCAATATAAAGAAAAGAAAGGCATTGAGTTAATACTTGCGGGTAAATCAGATTTAGATATATCAAACGTTGTGGAAGTATATAATTTTGTAAATAAAAACAAACCTGATGTGATTATCAATTGTGCTGCATTTACTGCTGTGGACAAGTGTGAGTTGCAAATAGACATGGCATATAAGGTAAATACAATAGGCCCTAAAAACTTAGCCACAGCCGCAAATGTCATTGGAGCAGAAATTGTTCAAATATCAACAGACTATGTTTTTGATGGTAATAATAATCAATCACTAACAGAGTTTGAGCAAGTAAACCCACAAACTGTTTATGGAAAAACAAAGCTTGAGGGAGAAATATTAGTTAAGAATCATAATTCTAAGCATTATATAGTTAGAACTGCATGGCTTTACGGCGATGGGAATAACTTTGTAAAGACCATGATAAATTTAAGCAAAACAAATACAACATTAAAAGTAGTTAATGACCAAAAGGGAACACCTACAAGTACAGTTGATTTAGCTAGAGTTATATTAAAGCTTATAGAAGATAAGAACTATGGACTTTTTCATTGTACATGTAAAGGGGAATGCACATGGTATGAATTCACTAAAGAAATATTTAGGCTTAAAGGTATAACTACAGAAGTTTTGCCTTGCAGCACCAATGAATTTCCAAGACCAGCAAAAAGACCTGAATATTCAGTACTTAGAAATTATATGATGGAATTAACTACTGGAGATATAACTAGGACATGGCAGGAAGCAATCTATGAGTATTTAAATAAAATAATATAATATTGGGTAAATCAAAAGAATTTAGATATTTTGAAAAACTCAAAAGAGGTGGATAAAATGAAAGTTTTAGGGAAATGGAAAAAACCAATACTAATACTAAGTGATGCAGTGTTAATAAACTTAGCATATATATTAGCTTTATATTTTAGATATAATTTTAGTAATTTTAAGTTTTATTCTAATAATTATAAGGAGATCATGATAATTGTAACGGTTATCTACATAGCTTGCTTTTATATATTTAAGCTTTATGAAAGCCTTTGGAACTATGCCAGTATAGATGAATTTATGTTGGCCATTGGTGCATGTCTTACTGCTAATATTGCTACTATTGCTTTTATTAGGATTGTTGGACATAGCTTTGCCTATGGAGTAAGTATTATAGCTTGTGCTTTTAGCATTATTTTTATAGTTGGGTTTAGAATGTCATTTAGAATCTACGGTAGATTTGAAAGTATTGTAAATTGTAATGTTAGTAAAGGCGACCGAAAGAGAGTAATGATAGTTGGTGCTGGGGCAGCTGCAGCTCTGGTAATAAAAGAAATGAAAAGTAGTAGTCAAAGTAAATATATGCCCGTAGCTGTAGTTGATGATGAACCTTATAAAAAAGGTAAAAACATTATGGGAGTAAAGGTTCTTGGTGACAGAGTAGACATACCAGCTATAGCAAGGGAGAAAGCTATAGAAACGATACTTATAGCTATTCCAACTATAGAGGATGAAGATAAAAAACAAATTTTGAAAATATGTAAGAAAACAAATTGCAACATAGAGATCATTCCTGGTATGTATGAAATAATAAACGGCAAAGTTTCCTTAAATCAAATTAGAAAAGTAGATATTGAGGACCTACTTGGACGTAGCCCAGTTCAACTTGATATGAAAGGCATCGAGAGTTATATTCACAATAAAACTATATTAGTAACAGGGGGCGGAGGTTCTATTGGTTCTGAATTGTGTCGCCAAATTTTAAAATTCGATCCTAAACAATTAATTATTTTCGATATATATGAAAATAATGCTTATGATTTACAAATGGAACTAAAGTATAAATACCCCAAATTAGATTTGAAAGTATTAATAGGATCTGTTAGAGATAAAGGTCGCCTCGAGAGTATGTTTAAAAAGTATTCGCCTGATATAGTTTTTCATGCAGCGGCTCATAAGCATGTACCACTAATGGAAGACAGCCCCATGGAGGCTATAAAAAACAATGTGTTCGGAACATTTAATGTGGCAGATTGTGCACATAGATTTAATGTAGAAAGATTCGTCATGATATCCACAGATAAAGCAGTAAATCCAACTAATGTTATGGGTGCCACCAAGAGAATGTGTGAAATGATTATACAATCTATGGACAAAATAAGTGAAACGCACTTTGTAGCAGTGAGATTTGGCAATGTACTCGGAAGTAATGGGTCTGTTATACCGTTATTTAAAAAACAAATAGAGCGTGGTGGGCCAGTTACACTAACTAATAAATATATAACAAGGTTCTTTATGACCATACCAGAAGCAGCACAATTAGTACTTCAATCTGGTGCATATGCCGAAGGTGGAGAAATATTCGTTTTAGACATGGGCCAGCCTGTTAAAATATATGATTTAGCGTGGGATTTAATAAAGCTTTCAGGGTTCGTTCCTAATAAAGATATTAAAATAGAGATTACGGGCCTTCGGCCAGGAGAAAAGCTTTATGAAGAGCTACTAATGAGTGAAGAAGGACTTACTAATACTAAACATGAAAAAATATTTATTGGGAAACCGACGTTTAGCGATTTAGGCGTGATGAAAGAGAGAATGAAGGAACTTAAGGAAATTATTGAACAAGATAATGTTGAAGGATTAATTTGTAAGATTGGCGAAATTGTGCCTACTTATCGCAAGGAAATTGGCAGTGGAGAAAATGAAGAGGTAGCAACGACAGTAAACAAGTAAGCAAGCATTGTAATTATGCTTGTTTTTTTTGTGTGCTTTTAGCACTAAATAAAAAATGTTAAAAACTAAATGAAATGTTAATTTATTACTGATATAATAGAATTATGCAATATTAAACAAGTAAGCGATGTCAAAATATTATTATAACTGCATCTAAAATAAATAGATTATATATTTAAGGGGGCAATTGAATGAAACATTATAAAGTTAGCGACAGATGTTTTGCCATAAGAGACAAGTTAGCTACCATAAGAGGAAAATGGTTTGCAAAAGGTAACAAACTTGTTGCCGGAAGGGTAAGGTGGCTTATGGCAAGTGGTATTGCATTGGTGATCATAATAGTAGGTTTAGCCAGTTACAATATTGCACAACATAAATTGAGTGAAGCTAAAACCCCAAAAATGGTACAGGCAAGCCAGATGGATACCATTAAAGGAATGAGTGATGAAGAGGCATTAGTTTATAGTACAATGCATAAAATGATAAATACTAAAATTGTGGCAATAGACGGAAAGATATGGGGAGAGATAGAAATAACCACCGACAAGTGCGACCAACTAATTAGTGAAATTGCAAAGAGTAAATTTGATGATAGGGGTACACTTACAACATTTCTTACAAATTGGAAAAATAAAAATTTTAGTAGTGCAGTTAAAGAGCATAATTATCTTTGGGGTAAACTTGGTGGCACGATAGGAAAAGCAAAGGAAAATAGATGAAAAAAGGGGCTGTCTCAAAATAGAAAGTAATTTCTATTACGAGATGGCTCTTTTTTATTTTGTAAATACAAAAGTGGATTCCGAGGAATCCACTTTTGGT
>JBLHPD010000273.1:0-5724 GCA_047624165.1 Clostridium sp.
TTATAACAGGAAGCAAATCAACTTTATATGAGTACGATCGTGTTGGTGAATTGACAATTGAAAAAGTTTATGATGAAAATGGACAAGATAATGATCAAGAATATTTTGTAAAATTATTGAGAGATACAAATAGAGCTTACGACACTGCAATTGTGTTTGGTGATGATGATAATCCTGGTCAATCATGGTATAACGTGTATAATCAAAACACCTCCCGAATATCAGATGATAAAGGGAAAGAAATATGTAATTGGAAAGTTAACAACTTAATAAGCTTTCATACCAGTATAAACTGTTGGGAGTATAAACCTGGCGAAACTTTAGCTGGTTACGGAAGATGGTTTAGTCCTGAAAAAATTACCTGTATTGAGGATTGGGTGAAAGACATGGGTTCTAATTAGTTAGTATTTTAAAATAGTAATAGTAAAAAAATAGTATAAATTAAATTAATAATAATAAAAACAAAAAAGATGAGTAAATTTTTAAACGCAAAAGAATTAGATTTAATTAATGGTGGATATGTTAGCAACAAAGAGGGGAAGCCTGTGACTAACAAAGAATTCATTAAATTACAGAAAAAAGCTGAATGGTTAGTTGTGTTAGCAGCTAAAATGAAAGGTAAAAACTTCAATGGAGAAGTAGCAGTAAACATCAATGATTTGATGTCAGAAACTACAAATGAGTTAAATTCAGTTGTCATTGAAGAATTTGTTAAAATGCCTAAAGCTCCTAAAGATGGACTTGCTGCAAAATTAGCAAAAGAAGCTATGGATTTTGTTGGATTCCATAAAGAAACAGCAGTTTCAACTCATATAAACAGTAAACTTCAAGAGTTTAGAGTTATTAATGAATTTGAACTTCATGGTTTATTTTTTACTTCTGGTGTATCTAAATTAAATAAGATTTATACTATGGCTGAAATTACAGCAGCAGCCACAGCAGTTTACACTGTTGTTGGAGCGTAGTATTTATTTTATTAAACATAGGTTAAACATTGAAGCCTTTGTGAATCGCTGAGAGTTGTGTGTTCGAATCCACTTTATGGTATCTTGGAAAGACTCTTAGTAAGGTGGTATAGGATACTCAAAACTACATAATTCACACAAAGATACTAATCCTGAGCACAGGATGTTAATAATATGGTGGAATTGGCATACATAAAAGAGTAATGGGAATGCCTTCTAAAACATTGTAAAATAAGATTTGAAGGATTGGAAGTTCGAGTCTTCTTATTATTAACGGAGTAATCCTAGATGTGTTGCAACATTGAGAAAGTTGATTAAGAATGGTAGCCTGAGGGAGCTTCTTAATATACAATTGATAGTATATCCAACACAAATGAGTTCTCAGCAAGTAGTTAAATGTCAATCAGTACATTGCCGCAAGGATAAACAAGAACTGTAACTACGTGACCCTACTCTTATTAGCAAAACCCACCACGTAAAGTGAGGTGTACTGAAACTAATAAGAAAGAGGGTGCTAATTAAATTAATGTGTTGTCACCTTGAGAAAGTGATACCCAAAACCACACATGCAAAAAGTAGGAGTGGTCAGGTCTACGCGACACAGTGCTCTCAACACAAATAGTTATAATCAACAAAACCTCGCTAATGCGCACTGGAACGTGAGGTGTGAGATAAGCCTTAACTACATAATCCTACTCTTGTTAATTAAAGTAAGTTTAAACACCGAACAAATGCTGGTTGGCATGTTAACAAGAGCAAGGATTATAATTAAAAAATTAAAACTAATAAATATTAATTAATTAAAAACATCATTATGAATACAGAAACAGAACAATTAAAATCAATTGAGAATCAACAATTTAACTCTAACGAGTTAGCAATAATAAGATTAGGTGAAGATCCAGAAGATTTTGATCATTTCGTTACGGAATCTTTAGTAAACAATAAATAATTATGACATTAGAAGAATTAAAGTTTTTTTTAGACAAAATGTATGGTTTTGATCTATCCATTAAAACAAAAAAAAGAGAAAAAGTATATGCTAAAAGAGTTTTTATAAATTTAGCATACAACTATGGTTATGAAGTTCAAGATATTCATCCATTAATGAAATTAAAGCATCCAGTAATAAAACATCATCGTAGCAATTTTGGAACAATAATGCCAATTGATCTTGATATGTATAATAAATGCATAGATTACTTTGATTTGCCAATGGATAAAATACCAAATGTAATATCAATAAGTGGTGATCCAAGATTTTCAAAAATAATACTTAAATTAAAGGAGCTAAACAGAGCAGACTTGAAGTATTTTGATGAAAAATGGATTTCAGTATTTATAGAAAAGCTGGCCTATGAGAAATCACTGGGTCTTGGTGAAAAAGAATAATTAATTTAATTAAAGGAAAAATAATAGAAGATATAAGAAAAATAAATATTTTAAACCTTAAAATATGAAACAATCAGAATGTATAGATGGTCTTATTTATAAATTACATAATTTAAACAGTGAATTTAATTATATATTTGAAAAAGGAAGCTTGGGGTTTTTTTTAGTGTATAAGGAGTCATCATCAATATGGAAACTTGTGGATAATGGTCTTCATATTACTAATAACAAGAATCATGTAATATCTATAGCTTCTGATGAAGAAAAATATTGGCTTTCTAATTCCATAATTATAGGTCATTGCTACAGACCATATCATTTAAAGAATATTCATTCAAAAAGAAATATAGAATTTTAAATAAATTTAATATGAATAAATACAAATTTAAAAAAACTAAAAGTAAAAAAGCATGCATGGCATGTCCTTTTAGAAGAGTTAATACAAATGAAAAACCTAATCCTGGAGGATCACATCCATTTGTTTATATAGGACAAGCAATGGGTCCATTTTGGCTTCCATGTCATCAAGACAAAAGTTATTCAGGAAAGAATAGTAATATTTCTGAAGTTGATCAATGCAGAGGAGCTGCAATATTTAGATCTAATTGCAATACAGGTATTCAAAGACCCAAAGAGTTATTAGTTTTACCAGAAGACAAGGAAAATGTATTTGCTAGTGAAAAAGAATTTCTTAATCATTATTTAGATTTATCTGAAAAAGAATCTGAATATTTATCCAGACCAGAAATGATAGGATTAATGATGAGCAAGGAGTTAAATTCTAATAGTAAAACTAAAAGAGAGTATAAATGATTGTTTATAGGGAAAAAATAGAACTTTATTTTAATGATTTAAAAACTTTTGCTCCTGTGGATATATTTGATATTTCAATAGAACATTTTGATTTAGAAATTCTTCAAATTAGAAATGCAAATGAAATATTATATTATCATAAAGGTTCAACAAAAGTATTAAAATCTAGAGATAGAAAACTTGGTGTATCAATTTTAAAGAAATTTCCAAAGAGGAAGTTTTTTATTAATAATTAACAATAAAAAATTAACAATGAAAAAAATTATAATATTACTATTACTTTTCTCATCAATATCATTTGCTCAAGGAGAGATTTTTGCATCAAATGAATTTATAAGGTCAGATTATCAAAAACATTTTAGCGTATCAACTATTGTTGGAAGCGCTGGATATTTGATGGGTCTTTCTATACACGATGGAGATAGGAGTAGAGCCATATGGACTGGAGGCGCTACTGGGATTTCAGTAAACATAATTAAAGAACTTTCAGATATTCAAACAACTGGATTCGACACTAATGACATAGTGTGGGGCTTTGCAGGAGCAATTATAGGTTCGTATTTAATGGACAAGCTTTATTATCCAGCCTGGGAAAAAAGAAGGGGAAAGAAGGCAAGAGAATTAGAAGTCATGAAAATATCAGATCTAATGACTGATGAAGAAAAATTCCTAACCAACTCAAAGAATTAAATAAGTCCTGTAACAAGGCTGTATCAGAAATTTGGATTCCTCCATTGATGTTTCCAAACGATACAAGGCATTGTTTAACCGAAATTAATAACATGTCAAGTAATCAAAAATAAACAGAAAAAAGCCTTATGAAAACAATATAAGGCTTTTTATATGGCTCATGTAGCTCAGTGGTAGAGCGTCAGACTGCAGTATAAATAAACTGAATGTCGCTGGTTCGAGTCCAGCCATGAGTCCTAACTCCCTCTATGGGGTATGCGCAACACAACTTGGTGGTGGAAAGTTAATTCTGAAAAACCCATAGAGTATGATAAAGCTAATCTCTATTTATAGGGCGCTGGTCCAAATAGAGTAGAGGGGTTATAAACTATCATTAGTAAAATAAATAGCTAATGACGTATGCTGCTCGTAAGGCTTAAAGTCTATCAAGACGGCAGATTAAAGTAAGGCGGTTGAAGCCAACAGTAATAAAACCAACTGTGTGATGCTAGGAAACTAGTTACAAAGCTGGACACTGCCTTACATTATTTAAACTAAAACTAAAACTAAAACTAATGAAAAAAATTTACATACTGTTAATGATGGCAGTTATTACAACATCATTACAAGCGCAAGAAAGATTTGTATTTGGATTACATACTGAACTTGCAGATAAGAATACACACAACGAAGGATTCGACTATGGATTCAACTTGGGTGCAAGAATGGATCTACAAATGAATAATAGAATACTATACATTAGCGCAAGAGCTTATGTTTTTCCAGAATTAAATGACTTATCATATCTTGATTTTGATGGTAGATTTGGATTTAATTGGAGGCAAGAGCAATGGGATGAGCATAGAGTGTATGCAGGAGGTATCATTGGACTTATAAAAAGAGGTGGTCAAACTCACCCTAAAGCAGGAATAGAGTTAGGATATGATTACTATTTTAGTGATAACATGTATTTTGGATTTAATGCTGATTGGCAATGGAAGACAGATAGCAAGTTGTGGAATAATAATTCAGAAGGACACCATGTTAATAGCTTTGGATTTGAAATTGGATGGCACTGGAATTGAATATTAATAAGTATATTTAAACAAATTTACAGATCTAGTTAAAGAATTAATAATTAAATATAAATTAAGATGAAAAAAAGAAATTTAAAAGTAAGCACAATGGTAGTATTATTTATAGCTATTGTTATGAGCAGTACTTCTTGTACAGATGCCACTCGTGCAAAAATTGGTGGGTATGGTGACGAGTTCAAAGTTGAAATGATTAATTGTGATGGGACTGTTGCTCGTGAGTGGATTAGTAGTGGTAAGGTGCAAAGTGAAGCAAATAGCGATGGCTATTACTTTAATGACAAGAAAACAGGTAAACTGATTGAAGTAACTGGTAGAATGGTAATTACTAAACAATAGATAGTTAGTAGGCAGTATGTCGTGTAAAAGACAAGAGTTTAAGGGGATGGGCTGTATTTGTTAAATGGCACTACAACGAAATTAGATAAACGTAGTAAAACAGATAGATAATGAACCAAAATAAAAAATACACAGAGATTATGAAGCAATTAAATTATAAGCCAATAGGAAGCGTTTTATTACGTTTATGTGGTGTTGTTAAACGTTTAAGGTTAAAATACAAAAAGTGGTGTGTAATGAATAGTATTAGGCAACTAGATTTTGATATGCAATGTACTAATATGACATACAAGCAGTACAAGGTGGACTACAAGCGTTTAAGCATGCAATACGATAAACTATGTTAAATGTTTTACAACTGATTTATGTATGAATAGTTAATTAATAAAAATAAAATGGATTTAATATTTTGGATAATGTGTGTAGTTATTGTAATTGTTCTGTATTGTACT
>JBLHPD010000274.1:0-5681 GCA_047624165.1 Clostridium sp.
TGGCATGGAGCTACCTCTAATTTTGTTATTTGGGGTGGGCTTCACGGATTTTATCAGATTACAGGAAAACTTCTTAAACCATTTAGAGAAAAGGTTATAAAAACTTTTAACATTAAAACAGAGGTATTTAGCTTCAAATTTTTTCAAGTACTAATAAATTTTATGCTCGTTAATTTCGCTTGGATATTTTTTAGAGCTAAATCATTTGTGGGTGCAATAACAATAATTAAAAACTCTTTTTATTTTAATCCATGGATATTTATAAACGGTTCTATCTTCAAGTTAGGATTAGATTCAAAAGATTTTTTAATTGCAATTGTCGGTATAGTTTTAGTTTTAGCAGTAGATATAATGCAAAGAACCAAACATTTGCGAATTCAACTGTCTAAACAAAATATATTGTTTAGATGGGGTATTTATTTAGTTGCAGTTTTAGTTATTCTAGTCTTTGGAATGTATGGACCAGGATTTAGCATGCAACAGTTTATTTATTCACAATTTTAGGAGGACTTTCCATGGTTAAAAAAGCATTTTTAAAAGTGTGTAGTTTAGTTATTATATTATTGCTAATTACGACTGCGCTTAATTCCATTTTTATATTAAAAACAAATCATCGTTCGAAGCTGTTAGCAGGATTATATTCTAATACGAAGGATCAATATGATGTTGTATTATTAGGATCAAGCCATATGAATGCTGCAATAGACCCTAATATTTTATGGAACGAACATGGCATAACAAGCTATAATTATGCTACTGGTGGTCAACCAATAGATGTCACTTACTATATGTTAAAAGAAGTACTAAAAAAACATAAAAATCCAATCGTTGTAGTAGATTTGTATTACTTATGTTTACTAGATCAATTTGGTAATGAGGGTTATGTAAGAAATGCTATGGATAATTTAAAATTTTCTGCAAATAAAGTAGATGCGATTATTAGTAGCACGCCACGTAATCAGTGGATCAATTATCTTTTTCCAATTTTCAAATATCATGATCGTTGGAAAGCGCTAACAGAAAATGATTTTAATTTTGAGCCTTTAGATACATATTATCAAAAGGGATTTGATGCTGGTCGTACTTCCTTTGAAAAAGAGAATACTTCAGCCGCAGATACTTCAACAACAGAAATTGGAGACATTCAACCTAAGGCAGAAGAATATCTGAACAAAATTATTGAATTATCTAAAAAAGAAGGTTTTAAATTAGTATTTACCAATGTCCCTTATGATTATAATGGCACTGCTAATTTAAAGAATTGGGAGCAAGAACCTGCCAAGTTGTTTAATAAAGTTGCAGAGATTTCAAAAAAAAATAATATTCCTTTTATTAATTATTGCAACATGATTGATGAAATAGGATTTAACTATAAAGCAGATATGTTTAATTTGGGTCACCTAAATGTTATTGGAGCTAAAAAGGTTACTTTGAATTTGGGAGAATTTCTAAAAGAAAATTATACTTTAAAGGATCATAGGAATGATGTAAAATATAAACAGTGGGATCTTGATTATATCCGTTATTCAAAAGTAGAAGCGGCTGCAATGATTAAGGAAAAAGAAACTTCCAAATAGAATATATACGATTAAGGCTACTTTAACTAGGCTGTCTCTTCAAATGATTTTTTAATCATTTTGAGACAGCTATTTGTATTTATTCACAACTAATGGTATTGATTTGTAATTCGTCAAATCTCTTCATGACCTCAGTACAGGTATCTTTGCAAATTTGTGGTAGATCACTGTTTGTTGCTTTATTAAAATCAAATCCGGCCTCGGAAAAACCTTTTTCTACTGCAGTTCTCATTTGTTGTATTTTGTTTGGATCATCTCCTGCTATAGATTTTGCCATAGTCATAATACGATCTGCCACAGCATTTATAGAATATGCTCCACCTTCTCCTATTGCATCATTTGCTGCTTCAGGAGTTGTTGCTATTTCTGGGTATGCATTTTCTACAGTTCCGAATATTTTAGTGAGTAAATCTGTAGTTACTTTTGACATTTCACTAATTTCACCTTCGGTTGATTTTCCAAGTAACTTATTCTGATTATTTATTGTATCATTTATGAATTTCTTTATAAAATCTGTTTTTAGATTTTCCTGTTCTTCTTTTAAAACTTTAACTTCTTCAGTAGAAAGCTTCTTTTTTACCGGTTTGTAGGTTGAATTTACGGTGTTTTTTTCTGTAGATTTAACAAATGTATCAGTTCCTAAATCTTGCGTTACCCCTTGGATTTTTGAAGTATCATTTTTATTCTCTGCTTTTTTTGTGTCAGTTGTAATAGTATGATTTGAGGCGTTAATCCCTTTAATTTGAGTGACATTCATATTCAAAAATACTTCCCCCTTTTTCATTATTATTTTACCTTATTATATTATCGTATAAATAGCATTATACTTAATAACAAGCGGGTCACTTGAACGTGATCCGCTTGTTATTAGAGGAAATATTTTATAAATAATGTTCAGTTGTCACGTTGTTGTTTTTTATACTTTATATTGGCAAAAGTTGCAACAAGGAATAGATCACCTATAATAAAAGCTTTATATCCTATACTTCTCTCAGAAATAAAAGAAAAATATAATAGAGCTACCCAAAATATCCATTGGATAATATTTGCATAGATATGCCATCTTTTTAGAGCTACAATATTTATCCTATTAAGGCCATAGTGTTTTTTTATATTGTAGTAATCTATACTAAAAATAAACCCAGAACAAATGGCAAAAATATATAAAAAAAGCATATCTTTGTTCGTTAACATAATACCTAGAAAACATATTGATAATAATATTCCCCAAGATATTCTATTGATTTTACCATATACCATATAATGCTCCTTTTATACTTTTTATGTTTCCTTATATGTCATTTTGAACGAAACAAATGGCATATGCGCTTGTAAAACCTAAAACTATAATAATAGTTAATAAGATACTACGGATATATACACTTGCAATAATCCTCAATAATTATACCAAATAAGCTCCATGAAAACAATAATGAAATATTTGTAAAAAATAATGAGTAGAATATTCAATAGGAAACAAAAGAGACACTGTAGAAAAAATTCTACAGTGTTTATTTTGAAATTTTTTTATTTGTTTTGTGTTCTTAGCGTTATTCTAGTACAACATTATACTCTCTTAGCCAAATATCTACTTGTATCAAATAAGCAATAAGTTGAGGGCCTGTCATAAGTTGACCAAACCAAGGCTTACCATATGACTTTCCGCCTGAATCAACTATTTGCTGAACTTTATCTTTATTTATAATCTGTAATATTGGTGATGATTTATCTTTTAGTATACTATTCATCCACTTTTGAACAGCCATAGTATAGTTTGGGTTATGGGTTTTAGGATAAGGGCTCTTTTTCCTCCAAAGCACGTCGTCAGGAAGCATCCCTGTAAGTGCAGCTCTTAATACTCCTTTTTCACGCCCTTTATAATATTTCATATCCATAGGGATATTATAGGCATATTCTACAAGTCGCTTATCTGCAAAAGGAACTCTCACTTCGAGGCCACTAGCCATACTCATTCTATCTTTTCTCGTAAGCAATGTTATCATAAACCATTTTATATTTAGATAGAATAATTCTCTCATTCTATGCTCTCTTTGACTTTCACCTTGAAGTTTTGGAACCTGCCTTAGGCTTTCATTATATTTTTCTTGAACATATTCCTCTAGTGGAAGACTTTGAAGGTCATGCGCAAGTATACTTTTTCTATCACCTATTGATTTTGACCAAGGAAAGGTAGTAGCAGTTATGTCTTCTTCACGTCTAAACCAAGGGTAGCCGCCGAAGAGCTCATCAGCACATTCGCCAGATAGTGCTACTGTAGAATTTTTTCTTACTTCTTTGCAAAAGAGAAATAATGAGGAATCTACATCAGCCATACCAGGCAGATCATTAGAAATAACTGCATCTGTAAGATATGATACAAGTTCCGGGGTATCAATTAGTATATTGTGGTGGTCTGATCCAATATAGTCCACCATTTTATAAATCCAGTCGGCATCTGTGTTGGGTTGAAATTCTGTAGGTTTAAAAAATTTTTTATTATCTACATAATCTATAGAATAAGTATTTAACTTATTCAAATTATTTTTTTTGAAGTATGAGGAAGCTACTGCCGAAATTATGCTTGAGTCAAGACCTCCGGATAAAAATGTACACACTGGAACATCACAAGCTAGCTGTCTTTCAATTGAATCTATAAGTAAGTAACGTAAATGTTCAGCAGTTGTAGATAAATTTTCATCATGGGTTTCAGCAGTAAGTTTCCAATATTCATTTGTTTTAATGCCATCTTTACTATATATTAAGGTATTCGATGGTGGTAATTCTTTTATATTTTTAAAGATACCACTACCAAGAGGTCTTGCAGGCCCAAATCCAAAGAGTTCAGTTAGACCTTGTTTATCAAGAATTGGTTCTACTAGTGGGTGAGCTAAAAGAGTCTTTATTTCTGAACCAAAGATTAGGGAATTATCTTTGATTGTATAGAATAGAGGTTTAACACCTAGGGGATCTCTTGCTAAAAATAGTGTCTGGTGAGTTTCATTCCAAACTCCAAAGGCATAAATACCATTTATATGGTTGACACATTCCGCGCCCCAAAATATATACGCTACTAAAAGCACCTCAGTATCAGAATACGCGGAAAAACTAAATCCATTGTCTTTTAATATTTTACGTACTTCTTCCGTATTATATAGCTCACCATTATAAACTATAGTATAGGTAGTATCACCTATTTTTTTTGTCATTGGTTGTGCTCCACCTTCTGGATCAACAACTACAAGGCGTCTATGACCTAAAATTGCATGTTTTGAAAAGTAAAAACCACTAGCATCAGGTCCTCTTTTCTTCAAAGTATCGGTCATTTTAAAGAGAATTCTATCATCTTTTTCAATATTATTATATAAATTAACCCATCCAGCAATTCCACACATTTTAACATCTCCTAAAATTAAATAACATTATCATACATATATTATGCAATTCAATAATAAGGGTGTATGCGGAGGATCAGAGCAAGCTTTTTATGAGGCTGAAACAATATTTTAAAATACTTGTGGTATAATAATGTTAAATAGTGTAGGTTATAAGATTTTAATACTTTTAAATAAATGATTTGAAAAAAATAAATAGAAGGAGACGGTGAATCGGATGGATTATAAGAAATTGAAAAAAGATTTGTTGAATAAGGTAGGTATCTCAGGAGTTACGGCACTTATTGTGGCTGTAGATAGCGCAACTGAGAAGGAACTCCTTGGATTTGCAAAGGAATATAATTTAAAAATAACAGATTATGTAAATGATTAGTGATTGATATAAAAAATAATATAAAAAGAAGGAAGTGAGCACTTGGTGGTTTTGTGTATTTGTAACACACACACTCGCTAAAGATAATAGATGGAAATAAAAGGAATAAAGGGAAATACGTTTTGTATTGATACTGGAATGTTATACATACCTTTTTATAAAATTAATAATGAAGAAATTATTATGCTTGATTCAGGATGGGCAAAAGGAGAAAGAAAAGGAATAGATGAGATTTTAGAGAAAAACAATCTTCAGGTAGTTGGTATAATATGCAGTCATGCCCATATAGACCATATAGGGAATAATGCATATTTGAAGAAAAAATATAACTGTGTTATT
>JBLHPD010000275.1:0-5645 GCA_047624165.1 Clostridium sp.
TTTATATAGGGGGAGCGCCTATTGGCTTCCTTTAATTTATTGAGCCCTTTTTTAGACATGAGGTGTTTACGACCATCGCTTTATATTATCACAGGCATTTCCTATTGGGAATGCCTGAGTAGTAACAGAGATTTAAAATAAAATAGAAAATAGTTTAACAGCTAATTGAGGTGATGTATTCATTTTGATTAGCTATTTTAAGTTTTTATAATTTTATAAGTGAATAATTTTATTTAATATGAAATCTTAATCTTATCCTAAAAGTATGTAACTTTATACAATGAAAATTTCATATATTAATATAATTAATTTATTATAATTATCAACATGATATAAAATGCCATAATAGGATATAATTTTAGATAAGATACAAATTTTAAAAGTTAAGGTTGGAGCAACGACACTTTACTATGTAAATAACGAAATTTTAATTTCTTATGGAAATAAAAATAAAAGTATTTTAGAATTACTATATAATTCAAATAAAATAATTTTGATATATATAATAATAGATTTGAAATAGTTTCTCTAGGAGGAATAAGAATATGGATTATAATGAGCTTTATAATAAATACTTGAAGCTAGTAGAGGAAAATCAGATATTGAGAATAGAAAATATGGATTTCAGAAAACAATTAGAATTACAAACAAAAGAAATTTGTATGGATAATGAATATAAAGCTATAGTTGAGATAAAGGATGTTATATCAATTCAAAAGGATAAGCTTAGTGAAGTAAGTAATAGTAGTTTTCCTCAAGAAAAAGTAGAATTATATATGACATTATTTAAAGGTAGAAAAGATGTACATGCTAAACGTTGGCAGAACAAACAAGGCAAAAGTGGATATTCGCCTGTATGTGCAAATGAATGGGCAAAAGGAATTTGTGATAAACCTCAAATAAAATGTTCAGCATGTAAGAATAGAATGTACACCGATTTAGATGCAGATGCTATTAATAGACATCTACGAGGAATAGAAATTTTAGGTATTTATGCCATGCAAAAAGATGAAACTTGCTACTTTCTTGCAATTGATTTTGATGATGATGGGTGGGAAAAAGATATTTATGTTTTAAGAGAAATATGTGATGAAAAAAAGATACCTTTTGCAGTTGAACGTTCAAGATCTGGAAATGGAGCACACATATGGTTCTTTTTTATGGAAAGAATAACGGCGTTAGCTGCTAGAAAGTTTGGAACATCGCTTCTAACCTATGCAATGATGCAAAGGCATGAAATCAAATTCAAGTCATATGATAGATTATTTCCTAATCAGGATACTATGCCAAAAGGAGGACTTGGAAATCTTATAGCTTTACCTATGCAGAAAAGTGCTAGAAAAAACAATAATAGTATTTTTATTGATGAAAATTTGGAACCTTTTACAGATCAATGGAGTTTTCTAAGTCACATAGGCAAAATAACGAAAGAGGAGATTGATTTTTATACTTCTGAGTTTTGTGTTGGTAATGAACTGGGTGATTTAAAAGAAACGGATGAGGAAAATATAAAGCCTTGGGAAAAAAATAAAGAAAATTATAAATTCAGTAAGGCTGATTTCCCAGATATTGTTCAAATTACGATAGCCAATATGATTTTCATAAGTAAAGAACGGTTTTCTAATAAAGCACTAGATTTTATTAAAAGAATGGCAGCATTTAAAAATCCTGAATTTTATAAAGCACAGGCTATGAGGTTATCAACATTTGATAAACCAAGAGTTATTTCTTTATCAGATGAAACGACAGAATATTTATGTATACCAAGAGGGTGTGAAAATGACCTTTGTAGTTTTTTAACAGAAAATAAAATTAAAATTAGTTGTGATGACAAAACTTACATAGGTAAACCCATTTGTGTTGAATTTAATGGAAAGCTCCGGGAAGAACAGATAGTAGCAGTTGATACTATGTTGAAATATGACAATGGAGTATTGTCAGCTACTACTGCTTTTGGAAAAACTGTTATTGGAGCAAAATTAATAGCTGAAAGGAAAGTAAACACACTTATAATTGTACATACACAGCAGTTGTTAGAACAATGGAAGGAAAAGTTAAAACAGTTTTTAATTATAAATGAAGCTTTACCTATAGATGATACTAAAAAAAGAGGAAGAAAAAAGAATGTTAGTATTATAGGACAAATAGGTGCAGGTAAAAATATATTAAGTGGTACTATTGACGTTGCTACTATGCAATCTTTGGTAAGAAAAGGGGAAGTTAAAGAACTAGTAAAAGATTATGGGATGATTATAATTGATGAATGCCATCATGTTTCAGCTTTTAGCTTCGAACAGATATTAAAAAATGTAGTAGCTAAATATGTTTATGGATTAACGGCGACTCCAATAAGGAAGGATGGACATCAACCTATAATATTCATGCAGTGTGGTCCAATTAGATATAAAGTGAACGTGCTAAAGCAAACGGAGAAACTTCCTTTTGAGCACTATGTAATCCCAAGATTTACGTCTTTTAGGAAACCAGTTTTACAAGATGAAAAAGAATGGTCAATAACAAAAATTTATTCTGAAATAAGCACAAGTGAAATAAGAAATGCGATGATTATCCAAGACGTTATTAATTGTGTTAAAGAGGGAAGAAATCCAATAGTTCTAACTGAAAGAACTGCACATGTTAAATTACTATCGGATGCTTTAAAAGAAAAAATAGCTAATGTTATTACATTAACTGGAGGAATGTCAAAAAAAGAAAAGAAATCTCAAATTGAGAAGCTCTCAGGCGTACCGAAAGAAGATAGCATGGTAATAGTTGCTACAGGTAAATTTATAGGGGAGGGATTTGATGAACCGAGATTAGATACTCTTTTTTTAGCTATGCCTATATCGTGGAAGGGAACGCTGCAACAATATTCTGGTAGGCTTAATAGATTATATGAAAATAAAAACGAGGTTCAAATTTATGATTATATCGATGTTCATGTTGGTGTATTAGAAAGAATGTATCAAAAGAGATTAAGTGGTTATGCTCAAATAGGTTATTCTGCTAAAACCGATAGTACACCTTTGGAGACAATAAATTCAATATACAATAACGATAATTTTTTAACCGTATTTAGTAATGATATTTTGTTAGCAAAAAATGAGGTTGTTATAGTGAGTCAATTTCTTTTAATTAAAACAAAATTTTTTAATATCATAGAACTTTTGTCTAATATTTCGAAAAATGGAATTACTGTCAATATATTTACTTCTGAAGAAACTGATGTTAAAGAAAACGAAGGAGCTGATTTAAAGGATACATATGACTATCTAAGAACAACTGGAATAAATATAATTTTGAAATCCAATATACATCAAAAATTTATTATAATTGATCAAAAAACAGTTTGGTATGGAAATATTAATTTTTTAAGTTACAAAAGTGAAGATGAAAATATCATGAGACTTACAAGCTTAAATATTGCAAATGAACTAATGGATACTATTGAGGATAAAACAACTAATCAAAAATTGGAAATTGCAATACAACAAAAACTATTTTAGAAGTAGAAAAAGTTAGATAATTAGAAAAATATATATGTAATATTTTTTAAAAATGTTATATACTTACTGTTTATTTCTAGGGACTTAAATGAGCTACCTTGGGCATAATATCATTAATACATATTTGATAGGAGTTGTTGTAGCTATGACTAAATCCGATACTATTAAAGAAAATAGAAAACCTAACAGATTAATTAATGAAAAGTCTCCATACCTTCTTCAACATGCATATAACCCAGTAAATTGGAATCCATGGGGAGCAGATGCCTTTGCACAAGCTAAAGAGGAAGATAAACCAATCTTCCTTTCGGTCGGATATTCATGTTGCCATTGGTGCCACGTCATGGAAAAAGAATCATTTGAAAATGAAGAAGTAGCAGCTATTTTAAATAAACATTATGTAGCAATAAAGGTAGATAGGGAAGAACGCCCAGATATAGATAGTATTTATATGACAGTATGTCAAGCAATAACAGGAAGTGGTGGATGGCCCTTAACTATTTTTATGACTCCAGATAAAAAGCCTTTTTATGCAGGTACTTATTTCCCTGTGCATCGTCGTCAAGGAATGCCGGGGATAATGGATATATTGAATTCTATAGCTCAGCAGTGGAATGAAAATAGCGAGGATATTGTAGCATCTAGTGAAAAGATAGTAGATCATATAAAAAGCATGAATAAATTGATACACCGTGAAGAAATGGGAGAAGGAGAAATACATAATGCATATAATAACTTCAAAAATGTATTTGATGAAAATTATGGTGGATTTGGAAGGTCTCCCAAGTTTCCTACACCTCACAACTTACAATTTCTATTAAGATATTGGAAAAATTATAATGAGCCTAAAGCCTTAGAAATGGTAGAAAAAACTCTAGAAGCAATGCATGCGGGAGGGATTTTTGATCATATTGGGTTTGGGTTCTCAAGGTATTCCACAGATGAGAGATGGTTAATCCCTCACTTTGAGAAAATGCTATATGATAATGCACTTTTAGCGGAAGTTTATATTGAAGCTTTTGAAGCTACGAGTAATATATTCTACAAACAGGTGGCGGAAAAAATATTCACTTATATACTCAGGGATATGACATCACAAGAAGGTGCTTTTTACTCAGCTGAAGATGCAGACAGTGAAGGCATTGAGGGTAAATATTATTCATTATCACTAAAGGAAGTAGAGTTAGTTCTTGGCGGAAAGCTTTATGAAACCTATTGTGAACATTACAATATAACAATAGATGGTAATTTTGAAGGACTGAATATTCCAAATCTCATCGGCAAAAAAAGTAGCGGAGCACTAAATGAGGATTTAGATCACAAACTAGAAGAAATGAGACAAAAGCTATTTGAATATAGAGAAAAGAGAATTCATCCATATAAGGATGACAAGATATTAACTTCCTGGAATGGACTCATGATTGCGGCTCTTGCGTATGGTGGGAGAATATTTGAAAATAGCAGTTATATTCAGCAAGCAGAAAAGGCGATGAACTTTATATTAAGTACCATGATTAATGATGAAGGAAGACTAATGGCTAGATATAGGGAAGGTGAAGTAGCTCATTTAGGATATTTAGAAGATTATGCGTTCATAGTTCATGCACTAATCGAGCTATATGAAGCCACTTTTAATGTAAAATATTTAACTAAAGCAATAGAGCTCAATCAAAATATGCTTAAACTATTTAAAGATGAGGATCAGGGTGGATTATTTCTATATGGAATTGATGGAGAGGAATTAATTGCTCGGCCTAAAGATATATATGATGGGGCGCTACCTTCTGGTAATTCGGTGGCTACTTTAAATATGCTAAGGCTTGCTAGATTAAGTGCTAACAGAGAGCTAGAAAATGAGGCATACGGACAATTTGAGGTTTTTGCTTCGAAGGTTAAAACTATAGAAAATGCCCATGCTTATTTTATGACGGCACTATTATATAGCAAGGTACCTGGCAAGGATATTATACTTTCAGGAAAAGAGATGGGTAGCGATACTAAAGCTATGATTAAAGAGATTGTTACTACTCAGGCATTCCCTATATGGAATACCTGTGATAATATAAAACTATGGTCGTAGACCCCCGGTCTAAAAATAGGTATTATAAATTAAGGGGAGCCGAGAGGCATCCCCATAAT
>JBLHPD010000276.1:0-5485 GCA_047624165.1 Clostridium sp.
ATCCAAAATATTCACCACCAGTCAAATCATATTTTTAATCTATCTGATGTTTATATTCGACGTTGTATAACCAAAACCCTTTTGCCAATATAAGGAAATTATTAATTTGCAATGGCTGAGTAGTAACTAAAATTATATGAAGAAGAATAAAATTTTTTTTTATCTTAACAAAACTGAGTCTAAATTTCTCTAACCTTGGTTTTAAAATATTTAAATCAAATTATTATTTAATTTTCTTTTAATCGTAGCTTTTTGATTTTATTTACTATTTTATTTTATATGTTATTCCATAACGCCTTTATATTCCATTTTATAATGAGGCACATTGTTCATACAGTGGCAGACGTCATTCTTTTACTAACCGCTCTATTAATTCAAATTTTTGATTCGGTGTAAAACTCTTGCATAAATGGTCCTCTAATAAATCTGCTCGTATTATACTCATTTCTCTTTGATTTGACTATTAACATATTTATTTTTATTGTAAAATCCCAAAAGCCTTCTTGTGGATAACTTGTCCTATATTTAAAAGTTTTAAATAAAGTTTTTGAATAAGGGTTATTATTGATAGTTTATCTTGAACCAAAATAAACCCCAACTGAATTCTGATGGGGTTTATTAATATAATATATTATGGTGGCTCAGAAAATAGTTTTCTAACAACATAACGTTTTGTTATGTTTCTGTAGTCTCCACAGTATATGAACCTTTGAATAGCTATACTTCGCTTCTTCTAAAAACGTATACCTATTAAACCATTTCAACAGCTCCTCATTAAAATTATGATTTACTCTAACTATAAATTATGTGACACGTTTTGACATTAGAGCATTATACTCGCATGATATAAAAGATTTATTTTGAACATTATAATATTTATTTCATATTATAATATTGATTAAAAATATTAAGGAGATAATCAATGTTTTATTGTCCATATGCCAACATTACAAATAATTCCTACAGAGCTATGCAAATGAATTCTTATATAAGAGTATTCCATGCCTCTCCTAATGCACCAGCTGTAGATGTTTATGCAAACGGAAATCTTATTGTAAAACATCTTGCTTATAAGAAATTATCACAATATCTACCTGTTCCTTCTGGCAACTACAATATTAAAGTTTACCCTTCAGGACAAATGACAAACCCTGTTATAAATACAAATGTATATATACCTGAAAATACTGTAACTAATATAGCCGCAATAGGAGTTCTTCCCAATATTAGTCTATTCCCAATTCAAGAACCAATCACTGCTCAGACATCTGGTAAAGCTTGTGTAAGATTTATTCATCTCTCTCCAAACGCACCAGCTGTTGATATAAAATTAACTGATGGTACAACAGTATTCAATAATGTTGCTTATAAAGGTATTACAAATTACGTTAACGTTCCTGAAGGAACATATACCTTTAAAGTCAGCCCTACTGGTACTGACAATGTAGTATTAACTGTTCCTAATATTAAACTAAGTGCAGATAATTACTATACTATATATGCACTTGGTCTAGTTGGAAAAACTCCAGCCTTGGAGGCTATAGCAGTATTAGAACCAAGATAATAAAAGAAACGAAGGTATTACTTATGAACTGAGCCCGATTATGTAGACAATATTATAAAAAGCTGTTATTTACTAAGCCGCACACCTAAACTCAATTGGTGTGCGGTTATTCAGTTTCTGTTGAAACCTTTCATTATAGTTTTAGTACCTGAAATCTTTTCTTTCAAGATTTTTGTACATCCCAACTCCTTTAATTGACCTAATTGCATATTAAAACTCTGATTTTCTGTACTAACTCTTGCATAACCTAATAGCATACTTTGTAACCTCCTTTAATTTTATAGCTATAAAATAGTACCATAAAGGCTTTATGATGTATATATTGTTACTTTGTTATCTCAACATTTTCATTTTTATTAATAGAAATTTCAGTTTCTCCTTTTGCATTTTTTTCAATAATTTTAAAAATATACTTTCCTCCTGTTAATTTTATAGTTTTGTAACCAGTTGATTTCCTATTAATATACTTTCTATTTACTTTTTAGGATTAATAAAAACTGCTTTAAAATCTCCTTTATATCTATATTCTCCTGACTTACTCCACAACCTTTAAAGATACCTATTAAAAATAATAAACATATACATAATGAAAATTTATTTCTTAGCTTCAAATTTTAAAAAATTATTCATTAAAATAAAATAAACTAATATACTTAATATTGGCAATTAATTTTTGTGAGGTAATTATATATGGTGAATAAGGATACAACAAACAAAGTTCTTAATACTTCACTACCAGTAGTTGCGGAGATAACAATTTATACGCTAATGTCTATTTTAGATTTAATGATGATTAGTAGATATGGTGGGAATGTAGCAGTAAGTGCTGTAGGGTTAAGTAATAATTTAACAAATGCATTAATCGGCATATTTATCTCTGAGGGATTGTGTATAAGCATTGTTTCACTTGTATCTAGACTAGTAGGAGCAAAACAATATAAAACTGCTGAAAGATTTGCGTCATTAGGATTTATTTTAGGATTTTGTTTTTCTTTAATTATTACAATTATATTTTTTACCTTTGGAAAAGAGCTTCTATATATACTCGGAGCTAGGAATAATATATTGGAAATAGGATATTCATTTATAAAAATTAACTCTATAGCCATATTCCTTTCTATAAATATGAGGCTTTTAAATTCTATTTTAATAGGATATGGAAATACTATTACCCCTTTTATATGCTCATTAATTGTAATGTCTTTTAAAATTATTTTTAATTATTTATTAATTTTCGGTATCGTTTTTAAGGCGAGGGGGATAGATGGATCAGCTATAGCATCTACAATCGCATACTTATGTGGCTTTATCTTTGCTTTTTACTATACAGTATACAAAGCAAAAATTAAGTTTAAACCATTTTATATATTTTCAATTTCTTTTAAAGATATGAAAAGGATATTGGCATTAGCTATTCCTTGTTCCATGGAAGAAGCTGCTTTTAGTGTTAGTAAATTGATATGTGTTGCTATTATAATTCAATCTGGGAGTGTTGCATTTGCATCGGATGAAATAGCTAATATGATAGAGGGACTTTCAGTTATGCCAAGTATTGGCTTTGGTATTGCAGCTATTACTTTAGTAGGCCTTAACGTGGGAAAAGAAGATTATAAAAAAGCAAAGAGAACTGCTTATAGCTGTGTTTTCTATGTTGTATTTATGATGAGCATATTTGCAATAATATTTTTAGCTATGCCTACTATTTTGGTGAATTTTTTTGTAAATGATAATGAAAAAAGAGTTGCTTATTTAGCTGGTAGGTGTCTTTTCATTGGAGCAATAGAGCAACCATTTATAGGTATATCTCTAGTATTCGAAGGTGCATTACAAGGGATAGGAGACGTTAAGAGTCCGTTTTTCATTAGTTGTTTCACAAGTTGGATTATAAGATTGCCATTAACATATTATTTTATTAATGTTTTAAATTACCGAGTTACATCAGTATGGTATATTACTGCGCTGCAATGGGGAATTGATGCTCTTCTTATGTTTATCCTCTTTGAATACAGATATAATAACTTATTAAATAATCACTTAATTTGTAGAACCTTTACTCTTAAGTAACCTTACTATAATTAATGTTTAAGAGTATTACATATATTTTCACATGTGCTGTGAATAGGTCTGTATTCAGATGTTGAGCCTTATAAACTTGAAGTTTGTTATAGTGTGCAAATAATAGTTGACAGTACACACAAATTTATAGTTGATTTTGAAGTAACAAATGCTATTAATGATTAAGTACGCAAGCCAACAATGTAAGCTTAAAAAAGGTTGGGATTTTGATGTTACTCAGGTCATCGGACTAACCAATGATGATGCCGTATGAACTGAATTCCGCTGGGTAAAAGAGGTGGTGGAACGCCTTAATCAAACCTTCAAATCATCTTACCGTGTAACCGGCGGCTATGGGAGTGAAAACGGTGCTCTATATGGTGTATCCCTCTGGGTAGCTTATTACAATTTTCTACGTCCTCATCCTCACAACTACTGGAGGCCGTTAAATGAGTTAGATGAGCTAACTAATGCAGGCAATATGCCTGCTAAATGAAAATTACTCATCTTATTTGGCCAACAAACTATTTTAAAATTGCAAACAAATCAATGTTCATGATCAAGTAATATATTCTTAATATTAATTGTATTTTCGCCTTAGCTTTAAGGCCTTTTTGTCATGCTTATTTCATTCCGCTCTTGATAAAAAAAGCTATTTCAGAAATATTTTCCGTATATTTGTATCAAACTAGTTTTCCTCATTTTTTCATAGCTCACTTTACACTACCCAAATCTCAGTTAAAACCATCATATAATACAAGTTTGACATAATTCTTTAACTAATAAATCCTTTTAAATTAACACAAAAAACAAGACTCCGAAACTACACTTTGAGTCTATTAACTATTTTTTTAAATTGCATTATGCAAGCACCCTTCTTGACTCTGATCTATCTTTCTTCATACTCTTTAACTCTACGATAAAATGTAGCTTTAGTCATCTTCATAGCTTCAACACCTTTAATTTCTATACATTTCCATTGTTTATATATACTTTTAAAATCTTAAATATTAAGTAAATTTACGTTCCATATAGTCAACACGTTTTAGAAACGTTTCAAATATATAATTCCAACTTATTGATACTGTTGAAACTGTTGGTATAAGGTAATAATAATACTGTTCCATTAAGTATACCTTATGATACTACCTTTTAATCTAGTGATGAAAGATTGTTAGTTATAAATTATTGTTGTCCTATGGGGGTAAGGTTATCGGTACCGTTTTTAACATTGTTTGATGTAGTGAATAGGATTTTTCATATTAGTCTATAATTTAAATACCAATCCTTTTTTAAATGATAACTAACTAAAACAATGATGCACTGTGGTCCCCCTAAGTGCATCATTGTTATTTTTATGTATAAGTTCATAACCTTCTTTAATTAATAAGCTTTACAACTTTTGAAAATTGTAAAATTGCATATGATTAATAAATTTATTTGTAAACAATTCTATTTAAATATATATACTATAAATTGAAAATCTTATTTTCAAGTACTATTTGCCAACATTTCAGTTTTTATAACTAGTGTAAAGATAATCGAGTAGAAGCTAACAATTAAAATGTTTCGCCCCTCTCACAACACTTATTCCGACTTTATAATTATCCCGACTTCTTTTCAAAACTACAGTTGAAATGTATTATTTTGTGTAAAAAGTCGGGATAATATTTTTGCTTACTTCAATCCATAAAGACTCTTGATTAATTCATCATCGTCTTGCCATGGTGCAATATCCTGGCCCTGCCTTAATGGATTGATAACGGCGGTTGCCTTTTCAATTGCTTCTCGCTTCATTTTTGTATCTGCATAAGCGTAAATCATCGTGCTTTCTAGTTGTGCATGTCCAAGCCATTCTGAAAGAAG
>JBLHPD010000277.1:0-5482 GCA_047624165.1 Clostridium sp.
TAGTTTGTTGCGTATTATTTTTGCAAAACATAGTAATCCTCCTCAAAGTGGTCATTTTGGTATTATTATATCATAAGTTCTGCGTTTGGAAGTAATTACAAGCTTTTTGTGGGATAATCATATAAATATGTTTGGAATAGTTATATAAAACTTATCATGAATAACTTAAAAAGGCCAATTAACTAAATACAGTTAATTGGCCTTTTTAAGTTATTTTAATTTATTCTAAGTTTGTCTATATTGAATATAAACAAAAACTGTGTTAAATTTCTGTTTTTTTGTTAAGAATGCTAAGTGATACTGCTTTTCATTCATAATTTGTTAACATATTTGCCATTTGAGTGCCATGGTATATCTTTATTATATAATAAAAGATAGATGTATTAAGAGTTGAATAGAATAATTAAATTTACTATATTAATCTGTACTTCCTCCATTACCCCCCCATTTTTGCAGAGGAAGTATAATATTGATTTTATGTTGGTTAAAATAATAAATTTTGATTATTAATGGTATTATTATATAATATAGTAGAAAGTTAAAAATTAGTATATAAATTCAAAAATTCTACTGATTTACAATAAGCTTTTACACTAGAGTTATAAAGGAGAAAATTATATGAATGAAACCATATTAATTGTAGATGATGAGGAAAGAATTAGAAATCTTGTGTCTATCTATTTAAGAAAAGAGAAATATAATATTTTACAGGCCGAAAATGGCAGTGAAGCTATAAATATATTCAATAAAAATAAAGTTGATTTGATTATTTTAGATGTAATGATGCCTATTATGGATGGTTGGGACGTATGCAAAGAAATAAGAAAGACTTCCGATATACCTGTTATAATGCTTACAGCTAAATCCGAAGAAGATGACGAATTATTGGGGTTTGAATTAGGCACAGACCATTATATTACTAAACCCTTTGTTCCAAAGATACTAGTTGCTAAAGTAAAAGCAATTATTAGGCGGACCTATAGCACTGAGGTCGCTTTAAAGGAAGAAAACAGCTTTGATGGCCTTGTAGTTGATAACTTAAGCCATGAGGTTACTGTTGACAATATTGAAATTAATCTATCCCCAAAGGAATTTGAACTACTAAATTATTTTATACTTAATAAAAGAATCGTATTAAGTAGAGAAAAAATACTAGATGCGCTATGGGGTATTGATTATTTTGGAGATTTAAGAACTGTGGATACTGTTATAAAAAGGTTAAGAGAAAAACTAGCTGAAAAGTCTTACCTTATAGCAACCATAAGAGGGACTGGTTATAAATTCGAGGTTAAAAATGAAAAGTAAAAAGAGCATTACAAGAAAGCTTTTCATAATAACTTCTTTAGTTTTTATAGTTTTTATATCTATTAATTTAATAGTTCAGTCTGCATTTTTTGGACAGTTTTATATAAAATGGAAAAAGGATGATCTTGAAAATAATCTTGTGAAATTCAAAAGCGAATATATTTTGCTTCAAAAGGCAGAAGACCAGATTAACTTGATTAGTTCTTTTGAAGAAAACAATAATTATAAAATAGTTATACGTGATAGTTTAGGAAATTTAAAATATCTTACAAAAACAGTTGATGAAAAAAAAGACTCTAAGTCTGTTAGAATTATAAACCAAATAATGTCCGATGAAATAGGAATTAGAGGTGGTATAGCAAAATTTAAAAAAGAAGGAAAACCATTGATTTTTATTACTGAGGAAAGTCGTGATATGGTTGAAAGTGTAGCCGGTGTAATATATGACGAAAATAATGATGAAACTGTATATGCTTTTTCCTCATTACAACCAGTAAATGAAGCAGTTCAAGTTATAAAGGAATTTTACTTGTATTTTTACATAGGCGTATTACTTACTAGTCTACTTCTTTCTTTGCTTTACTCAAATATGATTGCAAAGCCACTTATAAAAATAACTAAAACTGCGTCTAAAATGGCAGATCTTGACTTTACAGAGAAATGCACAGTTAAAAGTGAAGATGAAATAGGAGCACTAGCTTCGTCACTTAACCTTCTATCAGAAAATTTAAATGAATCACTAACCTCACTTAAAGATGCTAACTCGCAATTAGAAAAAGATATTGAAAAAGAAAAAAGATTGACTGAGATGCGGAAAGACTTTGTGGCAGCGGTTTCTCATGAGCTTAAAACACCTATAACTCTTATAGAAGGGTACACCCTTGCTTTAAATGATGATGTTTTAGAAGGTGAAGAAAAACAATATTTTATAGATGTCATAATGGATGAGTCTAAGAGAATGAACAATTTAGTATCAGATATGTTAAATTTGTCTCAACTAGAATCAGGAAATTTCAAATTGGTTAAAGAAGAATTTTTTCTTCATGAACTGGTAAAACCAGTTACTAAGAAATTTTCAACGTTAATTAATGAGAAGAACATTAAACTTCGATTAAATTTAATAGAAAATATAAAAATAAATGCAGATTGGAACAGAATAGAACAGGTCATAACAAACTATATGACTAATGCAATTAGACATACTAATGCTAGTGGAACTATAGCAGTAACAATGATAAATAGTGAAGATACCATTTGTGTTGAAGTGGAAAATAGCGGAAGTAAAATAGCTGCTACTGAAACAAGTATGATATGGGATAACTTCTATAAAATCGATAAATCAAGGACTAGAAAGCTTGGAGGTACTGGTCTAGGTCTTTCAATAGTTAAAAATATAATATTACTTCATGATGGTACCTGTGGAGTAGAAAACACTGAAATGGGAGTTAAATTCTATTTCACTTTAACAAAACAATAATGATCCAGTAATTACTGGATCATTTCTTTATAATATCCCTCATTGCATATAAGTTCATCGTGACTTCCTACTTCTATAATTTCTCCATGCTTTAGCACTACTATTTTATCAGCATTTCTTATGGTTGATAATCTATGTGCAATAATAAGTGTAGTTCTATCTTGTGCCATTTCGTAAATAACTTTTTGTATTAGTTTTTCAGTTTGAGAATCTATATTGGAGGTAGCTTCATCTAATATAAAAATGGTTGGAGAATGAGCAAGAGCCCTAGCAAAAGATAAGAGTTGCTTCTGACCTGCTGAGAAAGTAGATCCTCTTTCCATAACAGCCGCGTGCATTCCTCCAGGCAGTCTATTTACAAAATCTAAGGCGCATGTAGTTTTAAGGGAATCTTCTAAAATCTTATCGCTAATATTATCATTTAATAAAACATTAGACTTTACATCTCCTGAAAATAGAAATACATCTTGAAGCACAACTGATATTCTTTTTCTTAAGTCCTTCTTTTTTATGTCACTTATATTAATTCCATCTATTAGTATCTCACCTTTTTGGATTTTATAAAATCCGCTTATCAGATTTATTATTGTAGTTTTGCCTGCTCCTGTTTCTCCTATAAAAGCAACGGTCTCTCCCTTTTTAACCTTGAAATTTATATTTTTTAATATCCAATTTGAATTATTATAGGAAAACCATACATTTTTAAATTCAATATTCCCATTTAAATGTTCCATACTTAGACCTAAGTCTAAATCTTCTAAAGAATTTTCTTCGTCTAAAAGTTCAAAAATTCGTTCTGCTGAAACCAAAGCAGATTGAATAGTAGTATAGTTATCTGCAAGATCTGAAATTGGATTAAAAAATTGTTTTATATATGATGTAAAAGCGAAAAGTACTCCTATGTCTATAGTATGATTTTCAATCTTACTCATGGAATACCATAGTATAATTGCTACTGCAAGACTTTGGAAAATATCCGCTGCAGGTCTTAATATACTGTTCATCCTAACTTGAAACAATGTGTTCTTAAAATATTCTCCATTTAGTTTGAGAAACTCATCATTTTTTTCTTTCTCACCCGAAAAAATTTGAATAATTTTCATTCCTGAAATATTCTCGGCCATAAATCCATTAATTCTACCTATTAAACTTTTCATTTTTGTGAAATTCTTCTTAATCTTATTTTTTAACATAAAAATAATAAAAAACATAAAAGGCACAACGGAAAATGAGATAAGAGCTAATTTCACATCAAGTGTAATCATAACGTATACTATGCCTATAAGTAAGAAAATATCTTTAAACAGACTGATAATTACATCGGTATACATTTCGCTCAAAGCTTCCACATCATTTGTGGCTCTTGTTATGAGCCTTCCAGATGATGTTTTATCAATATAAGATAGTGGAAGAAATTGTATTGTTCTAAATACTCGCCCTCTCAAATTTCTCATAATTTCCTGACCGGCTTTATTTATTATATTTACTTGTGTAAAAGAAGATAACCCGCCAATAGCCGCAATAACAAAATATAATATCCCCATAAATGTTATAGAGTACATACCATTTTGTGATACTCTCGAAATTAAAAAATCATCAATAACAAGCTTTAATATATATGGTTTTAATAGTTCAGCAGCATTTACAATCATTACACATAGTGCAGCTAAAATTATTTTATTAATGTGTGGTTTAGTTAATACTAAAAGTCTTTTAATGCTATTGATTTTATGAAGCTTCCCATTGAGATTTTCTCTGGCGCTATTCATGTTGAGATCTGTAGGTTTCATAATAGAGTCCTCCCTTCGCTACGAGCTCATTATGAGTTCCATTTTCACATATCCTACCTTCATCTAAGACTATAATAAAATCCGCATGTTTTATTGTAGAAATTCTATGTGCAATAATTATTGTAGTCTTATCTTTTCTTGATTTTTTTATATTTTTAAGTAGCTTGGATTCAGTAATGGTGTCCACCGCTGAAAGAGAATCATCTAAAATAAGTATTGGAGGACTACGAAGAATAGCTCTTGCAATAGAAATACGTTGTTTTTCACCACCAGATAAGTTAACACCGCGCTCGGAAAGCATGGTATCAAATCCATTAGGGAGACTCATAATACTCTCATATATTGAACTTGTTCGCGCAGCTTTTTCAACTTCTTCATCTGTGTATATATCCTTAAAAAATGTTATATTATCTTTAATTGATGCAGAAAACAGGAAGTTATCTTGAGGTACATATCCAATACTACTTCTAAGAGTTTCTAGAGAATAGTCATTTATGTCCACTGAGTCAATAAATATTTCTTCCCGTGATGACAGATAAAGCTTTAATAATAGATTTGATAAGGTAGTTTTGCCAGAACCGGTTTTTCCCGTAATGCCAATGGTATATCCCTTAGGTATTTTAAGTTTAATGTTTTTTAAAGCTTTTTTATCAGATCCATCATAAGAAAAACTCAGATTATTCAATTCTATTTCACCCTCGATATCGCTTTTTACCATTTTAACTCCATCGAAAATTTTAGGGTTAACATTAAATATTTCATCTAGCCTTTTCATTGAAGCAATACCTCTTTGAAATATGTTTATAACTCTTCCTATGGAAATTATAGGCCTCATGATTATAGTCAAATATCCATTAAAGGCGATAAAATCTCCAAGAGTTATAATTTCATTTAATACCATATTTCCACC
>JBLHPD010000278.1:0-5441 GCA_047624165.1 Clostridium sp.
AGCATTAACTGCAATGGCTGCAGCGATTACTTCTTTATCTGTGGCGTCTAGTTTTCCATAACGAATATTCTCCATAATAGTAGTAGAGAAGAGAAAGGTATCCTGTAGCATTATCCCCATTTGGCTTCGAAGAGATTCAATATCAACATGGGTTAAATTTTTATCATCTATTAAAACTTCACCACTGTCAGCATCGTAAAATCTACTAATTAAGTTAATTATGGTAGTCTTACCAGCGCCAGTAGGGCCAACTAGAGCTACGGTTTCTCCAGATTTTATTTTAAAGCTAACATTACTCAGCACTGGAACATCATTATCATAACTAAAAACTACATTTTTAAATTCGACATCTCCGTTTATCTTTGGCATTTTTATGGCATTATCAATGGATAAAATATCTGGTTTGATATCTAGTATTTCAAAAATTCTTTCTGCAGAAGAAAAATTCGTTATTAATGAATTATAGAAATTACTGATGTTCATAATAGGTCTCCAGAACATTGAGATATAAGCAGTGAAGGCTACGAGTTCTCCAATAGACAAGGTGTTTGCTTTAATAAGTGGAACGCTATACCAGTATACAAGTAAGCTTCCAAAGCCCCAAGATAATTCCACCATTGGCCAAAACATATCATTTAATCTTACAGCATTCATAAAGGAATTCATCATACCGCGAACGTATGATACAAAAGTCTTGGAGGTTTTGTTTTCCCTGGCAAAAGATTGAACTATTCTTATTCCAGAGAAGTCTTCATGGGTATAGGCATTAAGATTAGACCGTTTAGATCTATATATTTGCCAGCGCTTTCTAGAAAATATTTCTATTGAAAAAAGACCCAGAATTAATAATGGTAAAAATGAAATTGAAATAAGGGCTAATTTAAAATTCATAGAAAACATAATAATTGTTACAAAGACAAGTGTTAAAATCTCAGGTATAAGGTTAGTTATGCTATTATCAAAGAGCTCTTGTAGGGAGTTTACGTCTCCAATAACTCTTGCAAGTATTTTACCAACGGGTCTATTATCAAAGAACGTGAAGGATAATTTCTGAATATGAGCATACAATTCTTGCCTTATGTTTAATAGTGCAGAGTTAGTAACGCAGGCCATTATATTAATTCGTATTCTAGATGCAATTAGGGATATTATATTGAAAACTAGCATAAAACTAGCGATTTGTACGAGGCCGCGTATATTAGAACTCCCTATATACTTGTCTATTGCTAGTTTTAAAATATATGGGTTTAGTAGGGAACAAATCATTACTAAAATCATAATTAATATTACTAAAACTACTTTAAGTTTATAAGGTTTTAGGTAGCTAAATATCCTTATTATTAATTCTATTTTGGAAGTATCTTCAAATTGCTCGTCTTGTTTTGTTGAGTTTCTAATCATTATATTACCACTCCTTCAAGGTCCATAAAGTCCGTAAATTGTTGAGTGTACACATCATAGTATTTACCTTTTTTTTCAAGGAGAGTTTTATGATTTCCTAGCTCGATTATGTGACCATTATCGAGGAAGAGTATTATATCAGCATTTTTAACTGCCGAAATTCTATGTGCAATTATAAATGTTGTTACATTCTTATTTCTATGATGAAGATTTTTCAGAAGATTATATTCAGTTTTCATATCCAGGGATGACGTGGCATCATCGAGTATTAAAATGCTAGAATCCTGAACTAGTGCTCTTGCAATAGAAAGTCTTTGTTTTTGACCACCTGAAAGTCCCATTCCTCTTTCTCCAATAATTGTATTATAACCATCGATGAAATTGTCAATAAATTCATCTGCACAGGCATCTGTGCAAGCTTTTTTTATTTCCTGAAGGGAGGCTTCAAGATTTCCAAAACGTACATTTTCGTAAATGCTCTCTGAAAACAAGAAAGTATCTTGAGCAACTATAGATATTTTGCTTCTCAAATCACGTATACATATATCGCGTACATCATTACCATCTACAGTAATTGAACCTTTTAATATATCATAATATCTGCCTATAAGATTTATAAGAGAGCTTTTACCAGAACCCGTTGAGCCCATTATTGCAACGGTGCTGCCTGCAGGTATATCTAAATTTATATTTTCCAAAATATAATTTTCATTATATTTAAAACACACATTCTCAAACTTTATAGCACCTTTAATTATAGGCATCCGTATAGCGTTATATTTATCTATGATTTCTGGTTCGACGTCCATGATATTAAAGATTTTACTCGCGGATGTATTAGCTTGAGTTATGATATTTGTAAGCCAACCGATCAGTCTCATAGGCCAAATTAACATCCACACATATTGGCTAAAGGCTACTAGTTCACCAATAGATAGGCTTTTATCAATTACAAGCATCCCACCAACACAGACTACGACTAGAACAGATATGTTACATAAAAACTCTATCATAGGAAAGTGTTTGCTCCATATCTTAGCTTGTTTCATATTAAGATTATAATTTGTTTTGTTATGATTTAAAAACTTTAATTTTTCATGGCTTTCTCTCGCGAAAGCTTTTACAAGTCGTGCCCCAGCAATATTTTCTTGGGCTGTAGTATTTAGAACTGCATTATGATCACTTATTTCGTCATAGGCCTTTCCAACTTCTTTTTCAAGTTTCATTGCTATATAACCAATAAGAGGCATAGTTATAAGAGTTACAAGGGCAAGTTTTGTATTTATGCGGAATATAAGTATTGAGGCAACAACAAAATAGAGAACCTGTTCTATAGCAAGCCCTATTCCAAAAGAAATAGATTTCCATACGTTATCAACGTCAGAGCCCATTCTTGACATAAGTTCACCTGTGTTCATACTATCAAAATATTTAAAAGGTAAACTTTGAATATGATCGAATAGATCTCTTTTTAAATCTATGCTTACTCTAGAAGATAAGTAATCTAATGTAAAATCTTTAATATATCCAAGTATCGATCTTGTAAGAGTAATTCCAGCAAGGGACATTAATACAGTTGTTAAAAGATTAAATTCTTTATTGAGGAGTACTTTATCAATCAAAATTTCTACTAAATAAGGATTAAACATATCAAGAGCGATGCTGATTAACAATGCAAGAGAAGGTATAATAATAAAAAGTTTATATTTTGTAATATATTTTAAAATTCTTTTCATTTAGATGTCGCCCCCTTATGGTGTGAATATTTTCAGAAATAGAAGGTGCTCTATTTCTGAAAATATTATAATGTGATTATATAATATAATGTTTATTTAAATGTATTTAATATTACTAAATATTGAAAGTCATAGTTAGGGCAAGTATTGATTAAATGTTTTGGCTTTCGCCGATAACGACTGTGTAGATCTCTCTTTTTAAAGAACGCAAACCTCATAGTGATTCCTCCTAAACTGAATTTTGATTTTGTTGAACTTACAGAATTATACATAATAATTCCTCCTTAGATTTATTTATAATTAATCACTTATGTGATTTATTAATTATCACCTGCGGTACTGAAATGTAGTTAACAGAAAAAAGCCATGGATTTATCCATGGCTTTAAAAATGATTAATCTTATGATGCATTAATGTGCGCATATAAGAAATTAGCTCATATAAAAAGGTCATGGACTAATAGCCATGACCAATGTTTATAATTTCATAAAAATGCTTTAATAAAGATAAACAATTATGAAAAGATAATTTTCATTAAGGTAGGACTATCATATAAAGTTTTAGACATAGAAATACTATTGCCTGAAATTAAATTAAACGTAACGTTAGCATTAGCATATAATTCTTTAGTGAACATAGTTACTACCTCCTTTTCATAATCTAAAATTATTAACAGTTTTTTCAAATGATTCCTTTTTAAGAATACTTTATTTTTTAATGGATGTCAATACATAATTTTGAAAATATTTAAAAATTACTTGAATGTTCCTAAATACATTTCTCCAACTTTAAATACATCTCCTGCACCCATTGTAATAAGCATATTTCCTTCTTTTAGATTATTTTTAAGATAATCCACAATTTCATCAAAACTATGAAGGTTTACGCAATGTACATTTTTCGATCGAATTCTATCTCCAAGCATATTTGAACTTATTACTCCAGTATCCTTTTCTCTGGCAGCATAAATATCTGCGAGGATTAAATTATCCATATCATAAAAAGAATCTGAAAAATCTTCAAATAAACTTAAAGTTCTTGAATAAGTATGGGGCTGAAATACACAATAAATTTTATTGTAAGGATAATTTTTTGCAGCATTTAGAGTTGCTTTAATTTCTGTAGGATGATGAGCATAATCGTCAATTACAGTTACGCCATTTTTAGTTCCTTTTATCTCAAATCTTCTATGGGTACCTCTAAAACTAGAAAGGCCTGAAGTAATTGAGCTTTCAGAAAAATTAAGGCATAGGGAAGTACCAATACTTGCAAGAGCATTTAGAACATTATGCAGGCCTGGTACATTAAGACTTATTTGAAATAGCTTGTGAGCATCTCTATATACATCAAAGGTGGCACAACCTGACTCATTATAGATAATGTCTTTAGCTTGAAGCATTCCTTCTTGTAAGCCATAAGTAAGTATATTACATTTATAATTATAGTTGTGTAGAATAGTTTTAACATTCACATCATCTATATTCGCAACTAAATAGCCGTCTTTAGGTATAAGATCAATAAATTTTTTAAAGGTATCTTTAATGTGATTTATGTCTCTATAGTAATCTAGGTGATCTGCTTCTATATTAACTATTGTTCCGACAGTGGGAAAGAACTTTAAAAATGATGCCTTATACTCACAGGCTTCTGTAATAAAATAGTCACCATTTCCAGCTAAAACATTACCGGAAATAGCATCTAATTCTCCGCCAACTAGTATGGTAGGGTCCACATTCTCTTGCAAAACAATGTGAGCTATCATAGAAGTCGTAGTAGTTTTACCGTGTGTACCTGATACAGCAACATTATGCTTATGACCTTTCATAATGTGACCTAAAAATTCAGCTCTATCCATTAAAGGAATATTTAACTCCATAGCTTTAATGTATTCGGGATTATCTTGCGAAATAGCAGCAGTGTATACAACTAAATCTGCATCCTTTATGTTATCGCCATTGTGGCCTATATAAATTTCAGCACCTTTTTCTTTAAGTTTATTTGTTATAGGTGATAACCGCATATCAGACCCCGAAACCGTGTATCCGTTTTTTAGAAGTATTTCAGCAAGACCGCTCATGCTTATACCGCCAATACCGATGAAATGAATTTTTTTGTTTTTATCTCTAATAAAATCAAAAGACATTATATTAACTTCCTCTCTATATTATAAATTACTCTCGATATCTCACTCATTCTTAGTATTTCATTATTTTAAAAAGAAACCTTCTTGGTATATATTAAATTTTTGTATTTATGTGGACATAGATAGGTGACTTAAAGAGAGCTAAGCTTTTTTTGTTAAAT
>JBLHPD010000279.1:0-5402 GCA_047624165.1 Clostridium sp.
GTTTATATTCGACGTTGTATAACCAAAACCCTTTTTGCCAATATAAGGAAATTATTAATTTGCAATGGCTGAGTAGTAACAAATAATGCGCTTAAAGGAATTACATTTGGGGAGGATGAATACAAATTTCAGTACATGGAAAGTAAGGACAATAAAAAATTCTATAACATGATTATGGATGATACCAATTTTGGAGGATTTACCTTATTTACAAGTTCTTTTATGGATAAACATAAAGAAGCTATAGATGAGTTATTTGAAAGGATTACTATTGATGATGAGCAGTCTCAAAAAACTCTTGAAAAGTTTACAGACTATAGAACTTATATGGATTACGATATTAAGATTCATCATTCGAATGGTAGCACCTCTTCTTTTTCTAAAGTGTGTAGAGAAAAAAGTGGCGGTGAAACTCAAACTCCTTATTATGTTGCAATTGCAGCGTCATTTGTTCAACTCTACAATGGAACTCACCAAGAGGAGTCAATTGGAGTTATATTATTCGATGAAGCCTTTGACAAAATGGATGAAAATAGAATTGAAAGTATGATGAGTTTTCTTAATAAACTAAACCTACAAGTTATAATTGCAGCACCTCCCCAGAAAATTGAGAGTATTGCAGGGCATGTTGGAACTACCTTAGTGATATCTAGAGAAGACACTTTTAGTTGGGTGGAGGCGTTATATATTAATGAAAAAATATAGTAATATTATATTAAATTCGCTTGTAGATAAATACGAAAACAGCTCGCTTTATAAAGGAAATAATGTTGTAGCGGTTAAAATTGTTTTTAAGGTTACACACGAGAGTCTTCAAGACTATTTTAATGAAGTAAATTCTGATTTAAAGGAAGAAATAAATGAAAGGTGCTTAAACTTAGCTTATAGAGATTTTATTGAAATTCATTGGAAAAGATATGAAGAAGGAAACATTATAGAAAAAGTATATCTTAATGTTTTAAAACTAGAGGAGATTTATAAAGAGCTAAAAAGAACACAGAAACAGTCCATGGAAACTGATGCTATTTCTATATTAGAACCTTATTTATCTGAGCAAAATTGGCTTGGAGACTTTTCAAAAGGCATAACTCAAAAACTACAAGAAAAGAAAAGCATTAAAAAATATTTTGATATAGAGGATCTAAAAACCATGAGTGATGTACTTAAAGCTGTTTACTTAATCATAAGGCAAGATACAGAAATTGCTAAAAGAGTCTTTAGCGTATATCATTTTAATGATTCTAAACGTTTAGAAAAGATTGAGACAAAACTTGTTAGAATAATGATTGACTTCGGAGGTTTTGATGCTGAACTAGACGTATTAGCTGAAGCCAATATTATTAGAAATCCTAGCTATGTGTATTTAAAAGGTAGCGGTAGTTTTACTATAAATGACCAAAGTCTCAATTTACAAAAACTTTGTGGTGATATTGGTTTAAGTATTTCTATAATTGAGGGTCTCATAGTTGATGACTTAGAGGTGGACAGAGTATTAACTATAGAAAATCTAACAACTTTTCATTCCTATAAACCTCAGAATGAGTTAGTTATTTACCTTGGTGGTTATCATAATTCAATTAGAAGAGAATTACTTGTTAAGTTGTATGAGTTTAATAAAGAAATACCTTTTTATCACTGGGGAGATATTGATTTAGGTGGGTTTAGAATTCTAAATCATTTAAAGAATATGACGGGAATCCCTTTTAATGCATTTTTGATGGATTGTGAAACTTTGGTGAAGTATAAGGATCATTTGATGAGGATAGACAAGGAATCTTATTTAGATAGTTTAAGAGGAATGCTTCAGGATAAGGATTATGAGGAACATTTTGACGCTATTAAGTATTTGATTGAGAATAGAGTTAGATTGGAGCAAGAGGTTGTGGATGTAATATAAACATAGTATGGAACCCTTAAAGGTGAAAAATAAATAAAGAGGAGAACTATAATATTGAATATTGAAGAAAATCTTATTCTTATAAAGGATGAAGATAAAACAGATAGGATTATTTATTGTGAAAATATTAAGGGCAAGTGTAAGGTTACATTTGATAACCAAAGAACATATACATATAATTACTATAACGTTAAGTGGATTAGACATCCTATTGAGATAAATGCAGAAACTACAATCATATATGAAAATAATCATCCTATTTCTGGTGCTGTTAAAATATTTAAGTTTGAAGAGCATGTTAAAGTGTGCTTTAAAACTGGTTATAAAAAACTTTACCATATATCCAATATAAAAATGGAGGAAACCTGCTTGAAAAATAAATCTTCAAGTAATTGTTTTGAGTATTTAAAGAAATTAGCAGTAAAGGTTAGTATCACTTTAAATGATGATAGCAGTTTTTTGAGCAAACAGTATAATAAAATAAAAAATATTAGTCCTAGAAGTGTTTTATCAGCATATTTAACTCCACAAGATCTTGAAAAAAGAATAAATGAGAACCAAATAATATTTCCATTTGGTTTTAATCTTAGCCAAAAGAGTGCAACAGAAAAAGCTTTAACTAACCAAATAAGTGTTATTGAGGGGCCTCCTGGAACGGGTAAAACACAGACCATTTTAAATATTATTGCAAATGCTATTATTAATAATAAAACTGTTGCAGTTGTTTCTAACAATAATTCAGCCACCGCGAATGTACTAGAAAAGCTGGAAAAGTATGGAGTTAGTTTTATTGCAGCATATTTAGGAAATAGAGAAAATAAAGAGAAATTTTTCGCTTTTCAGAACTCTTCTTATCCGGTTATGAACGATTGGAAGATAGAGAAGGAACAGTTGAAAACAGTAAAAAACATCTTAGTGGATTCTCAAAAAAAATTGGATGACCTTTAGATAAACAAAACAAAATAGCCAAGTTAAAACAAGAGCTTTCTGAATTATCTGTTGAGATAGAGTATTTCAACAAATATTATGAAGAGAAAAAATTTAATACAACTTCATATCATTCTTTATTTAAGCAAAACTCAAACGAAGTAATGTCATTACTGTTAGAGTATGAAATAATTATAGAAAAGCATGGTGTATTTAAATTTAGGCATAAGCTGAAAAACTTAATTAGGTATGGTATCATAAGCTTTAAATTTTATAAAAACTCTAGTGAAAATATAGTAGAATATTTTAAGAAAATCTATTATGAACTAAGAATAGAAGAGTTAAATGAAGCTATTAACTTATTAAATAACAAATTAGAAAAGGCTGATTTTGAAAACTTAATGAAAGTATACAGTGAAAACTCCATGGTAGTGCTTAAAGCAAATTTAGCACAGAAATTTATACCAAAAATTAGTAGACCAATATTTTCAATAGATGCACTATGGAAAAACTTTTAAGATTTCCAAAAAGAATATCCACTAATACTTAGTACCACACATTCTTTAAGGAGCTGTGCAAGTGAAAACTATTTATTTGATTATGTTATTGTGGATGAAGCATCTCAGGTTGATATAGTAACTGGTGCACTAGCACTTTCTTGTGCTAAAAACGCAGTTATTGTTGGGGATTTAAAGCAACTACCTAACATTGTATCTACAGAAATTAAAAATAAAAGTACTATGATTTTTGAAGAGTACAACTTAGATAAAGCCTACAGCTATGCTGAAAATAGTTTATTGTCTTCAATAACTAATTTATATAGAGATATTCCGAAGACCTTACTTCGAGAACATTATAGGTGCAATCCTAAAATTATTGGATTTTGTAATAAAAAATTCTATAACAATGAGTTAGTTATATTAACCAATGAAAGTTTAGATGAAAAACCGCTTTTAGTATATAAAACAGCTACGGGAAATCATGCCAGAGGGAAGCTAAACCAAAGACAAATAGATGTAATACTCGAGGAAATAATACCAAAATTGAATTTAGAGAAATCTCCTAAAACTGTGGGCATTGTTTCTCCTTATAGATTACAAACAGAGGAGTTAAAGAAGTTAATTAAAAATGAGAGTATTGAAGTTGATACAGTACATAAATTTCAAGGAAGAGAAAAAGATACTATTATTTTAACTACAGTAGCAAATGAAATAAATGATTTTATAGATGATCCTAATCTTATAAATGTTGCAGTATCACGCGCAAAAAGCAAGCTAATTCTTATAGTTTCTGATAGTAATATATCAACAGAAGATAGTAATATAGGAGATCTAATAAAATACATACAATATAATAATTTTGAAATTATCAATAGTACCACATTTTCAGTATTTGATTTGCTATATAGCAGTTATTCTAAAAAACTATTGGAAGTATTAAATAAGAACAAAAGAGTTTCTGAATTTGCTTCTGAAAATCTAATGAATATGGTGATTGAAAAAGTTTTAAGTAGAAATGAGTTTAGATCTCTTGATAAGGTATTACATCAACCGCTTAAAATGCTAATTAAAGACACATCTAAGTTAACAGAAGTGGAATATAAATTTGCTATGAATATTTTAACTCATACTGATTTTATAATTTTTAGTAAGATAGATAAAAAGCCGGTGCTTGTGGTTGAAGTTGATGGGTATGCGTTCCATGCTAATAATAAAGTACAATTAGAACGTGATAAAATGAAGGATGAGATACTAAGAAAATATAGCATACCTATTTTAAGGGTAAGTACAAATGAGAGTGGAGAAGAGTTAAGGTTATATAACAAGCTTTGTGAGGTATTAAAGATTAAAAGTGATTTAGGTATTATTTAAATTATGGGAATGAATGGGATTAAGATCACTTTGCGCCCCTCAAACACCTCGGAGGCCCAGAAAATTACCAGGTATGTTTTGGCAAGCTAAAAACCATGCATTGAGGAACTTAATTTCAGTAATATAAACTGTCCCAGATTTTGTAAGGGGTCAGGTGTATATGTTAATCTAAGCAAACAAAAATTGTCCATTTCGTTTTCAGTTATTGTAACGACCTTAGCAACTAAAATTGAAAATTCATTTCCACTTTTTGAAATGTGACGGGCACCTTACAGGGATAGGTAGTGAAGCGGACAATACCGGTTGCTAAATATAAAGCCACCTGCGAATTTTTTATTCGTAGCTGGCTTATTTTAAAATGTTATTATCTAATTAACCCATTAGGGAATAGCGATTTATGGAGGTGATTAATATGTTAATTAGTTTCAAAGACCATAAGAATGTGCTAACTTGCAAGGGAGTTAGATGGATGCGTTATTCAAATTAAAGAAGTTCTAGAAAAATTGTCAATAGAAACAGTAGATCTTAACTACGCTAAGGATTTTATCTGTTCCATTATTAAAGAACAGGATAAAAAAGGTTTTTGGTCTTTTTTACCAAGTCCAAAAGTTGATGCCACTTGCCGTGTGGGTGGCACCATGTTTAATATTGAGAGGTTAAAAAAATTAATAGCAAGAAGCTAACTTCCAGTTACCTCCTAGCACCTC
>JBLHPD010000280.1:0-5393 GCA_047624165.1 Clostridium sp.
TTCATCTCTCAAAACTCTACTTGTTACACCTTTTATTTTTTGCATAATATCTGCTGGACTTAATGCTGGAAGACAATTTAAAAACAAATGTGTATGGTCTTTATCATATTCTATTGCGATAATTTCAATATCTATCTCCTCACATACACATTTGACCATATGCTTAAATCTCTCTTCAACCTTAGGTATTAAAAATATTTTTCTTCTATATCTTGGGTAATAAATACTACATAAGAGAATACATATTATCTCATACTAATTTTTCATAATTCAGTAAAGTCGTCTGACAGTAATTCACTTATTTTTTCTGCTGATTGTCTTGTTCCAGATTTTAGCAACTCATTTTCCAGTTCAAATATATATTTTTTGTTTAACTTCAAAGAGCTTATTTCCCCCTTAAATCTATCCCTATGTCATGCTCTAACACTATCTTCCTTAGTTCTATACCATCTTTATTTCTATCCTCTTATCACGCTTTTCCTGTCATTTATTCGGGGAAAAAATCTGTCTTCTAATCTAATGTTGGTGTGTTTGATTCGAACAGGAATCTACTGTCAAGGTGTATAAGATCAAATAAATAGAGGAAGGCAGGTTTGTTTACCTGCATTTCCTTCTTTAATTCTAAGCATAGAGGTAGTACCAAATCAATACATTTTCTTTTACCTATTATTATTGCCACAATGGTTCTATTTTTAGGGTCGTTGCTATTTAATAATTCCTGGTTCATTAAAGCTTTCAATTTCTTCTTTAGAAACTTGACCACGTTTTGTCTTTAAACACCCCTTACCTTCCCATATTATTAATTATTTTAGAGATAATAAACAACAGGTAATTGAAGCGTAATAAATTACCGTTATAACGCTGTTTTAGAAGAGTACGACATAATAGAAAACATGACATTAATTTTTATCATTTCTCCAATCATATTTACCATTTGGTAGATTTATTTTATGACCATTAATTAGAACAATATCATCATCTTCCCAAGTAATATCAGATTTATCAATTTTATAATCCCAGTAAATATTCTTTACCTTATTATTTTTAGTATTTGTTATTAATTCACCTCTAACTGCATAAGCCACTGTTGCCCCGCCATTGCAAAGATATGTTTTAATAGTATAAGTTCCATTTGATGATGTAGATTCGCTTAAATAGTCCCCTGCTGGTAATCTTGACACACTATAAAATAATGTATTTACAAGGCTAAAGATTCCTATTGCAATAATAATTAATATTGTTACTACAACCAAAATTATCTTCTTTATCTTTAGCCTTTTTCATCGATAAAATTATATACAACCTTTTCACTTTTATCAAGTTTCCAATTTTCAGAAAGCTCAATATTCATTAAGGATAAGTCATATTAGGTTAAAAATACATAATATATTATCGAGATGTAATGTCTATAGTCTTACTATCAATTTAAAAATGATTACTGTCTATCCACTTAACAACATCCTCGCCTTCTCCATAATGACCAGAGTAAATTAACCTATTTTTCTTAAATATGCAACAATATTTTTCTGCTAAATATACACGAGTAGAACCACCTACAGCACCATTGTTTATAGAATAAACTTCAATCATCTGTTTATTATTTGGTGAATCTACTGTTTTATATAATGTTACAGATGTAAAAATTACTCTCACAAAAAGGAGAAGAAATATTGCAATTAAAAGCAGAATATATGAGATAGTAGAAAGAATTTTAGATATGCCATGGTATTTTTCAGAGCAAAATACTGGAAATATCAAAAGTGATGGGATTACCATGAATAATGGTACAGCAATAAAAGTTACATATGCTATGTATATAACTAACAAATTGAAAAAGATAAAAAAGCCATGATGAATTTTTAAAGAATAATGCTTACGAATAATTAAAATAGTTATAACCGATAAAACAACGTATATACCATAATAAATATTTTGTACAACATTAGAAATGAAATAGAAACTATTTAAAGTCAATACACTACAAATCAATAGCACTATTCCCACAATCCAATTTTTTTCATATATTAGTTTTTTAAGCACATTTAGCCCTCCTTATAAACTATTAATAAGCCAACAACATACTTGAAATCAATTTGACTTTGACTTCTTAAATGAAGATTACGAACGAACTATCCGTTTGCAAGTACATATTGTTTTAATTTTGTTTGATTATACTAATGTCCAAAAGAGCTTATTAGCCAAGGTGAATTTTTGTCTTTTCTTATTAAAGTATAACTATATTTATCCCTGCCACTATCACTGGGACCTACACCCTCTTTCTTATATTTAACTTCAAAATCCACATTAAAAATAGATACATTTTCTAATTCTAATTTTTTTTTGTCCATATCTATTATCTGACCCTTTTTCATCTGGCGTAGATAGACTTCCTTATTTGTTTTATTAGTATCGTAAATTATATTGATAATTTTAATATATTCTAAATTATCAAATTCCCAACTTGATTCTGAAGAATGAAATTTTTCAATTGTTAAAGTATTCATACCTTCCAAATTCTTTTGGTTATAATATTTAAAAAATTCTTCTACAACTTCCTTTGGCTTTAATAATGCCACGTCAATCTTTTTATCCTTTGAATTTTGGGTTGTACATCCTGTTAAAATTATCAACAAACATAAAATTGCTAATCCAATTTTCTTATTAATAATAATCGCCCCATTTTAATTATCTATTTATAATTCAATACGCACTTGATTACATTTGCGAAACAACTCTTGTAAATAAACTATACCATTATATACAATATTTAACTACTATTTAGTAATTATTTTGTGGAAAAATAGCTTCCTCAACCATCTGCCTAACGCTTTCATCCTTAATCTTTAGAAATCCTGTAAACTGATGAATCTTATAAATACTTATTCCAATTCATTTCTTCGATAGCCATTTTCTTTTACTTAACAAAGTTACTATAAATATCTAACTATTTCTACTCACACCGTTGAAAATTCCTTATACTTTCCTAACTATGTTACGTTATAAAAAAGTTCTACAAGGTAAAAGTCAGAAATCATAATAAAGTTACCCAAAAATAAACACTAAATCTCATTCACTTTTTTCACCTCTTTTCTCCCTAACACATATCTCATTTTGCATAAGCAAAAGCAATTTAATCTATTCTTTTTCACGCATTTATTCTCTCTTTTTCAATCCTTTTCACGCATTTAAATCATTCACCATATTACCCTTAAACCCATTCTATCCAAGCCTTCGGTGGGGTAAAAGAATAAGAACTTGAAAGGATGCTGGCGATAAATTCGGGGTTATTTGAGATTTTCGGATTGGAATGGGGGGTTGGGGGGAAGGGTTGATATTAGTTATAGGCAAAAATAAAAGCCCCATATTTAGCCGATAAAAGCTAAATACAGGGCTTGTCCGTCATCTGTTTTTCCAAACTTTATTATGAGTCTGGGGAACTTTATTATAAGATGGGGAACTTTATTATTATGGTACAATGGGCAATCTTATTTATTCATAGCCTCTTGAACTGCAACCGCAACTGCAACTGTAGCTCCAACCATAGGGTTGTTACCCATTCCGATAAGTCCCATCATTTCAACGTGAGCATTTTTTTTGTTGATTAAACCCTTGCTATCACTCACTTAAGATAAGTCTTACCTATTAAAGGAATACACGTTATATTCTATTAACTTAATAATATACCTTAACTTTTAAAAAAGCAATAGTAAGTTTAATATTAAATCCTTGTATAAACTCAATCACTCCTGTCAATAATCAAAAGGATAAAGGATGTGATTATATGTATAAAATATCTAAAATTAAAAAGTCCTTTGTAAGAATATCTACATTAGTATATATAAGTTGTTTAAGCTTAATTTTATTAATATCTACGCTCATATATAGATTAATCTAAATACAAAAAAAAGAAAAAAAGAGGTATAAGGATTTCCCCTATACCATGCTTATTATTGTTTGTTTTCTGAAATTGCTTGTCTAGTAGCAGATTGTCCAAAATAATAGGATATAACTGTTACAAATATAATTACAAACTGTTCTCCTGTAACAATTCCTATTATACTTAATATGCAGAATACGATTGTCAACATAAGTGCTATTATTTTTTTAACCTGTAATAAATTTTTTAATATTTCCATATGTAACCTCCTATGATAAAACACTATCTATATATACTTTAAGTCTTCTTTTGGCTTCTATAGTATTCACACCGTCAATTCCATCTTCTATAAGAGCCTTATCATTTGCTCCTCTTATTCCTACTCTATTAGCTACCTTCTGCAATAATAGAATTTTATTTTCTACTATTGGTTTTGAAATTGTTTCGCTATCATTTTGTGTGATAACTGATTTACCTGTTATTCCCTCCGAAATTGCTTTCCCAATAGCATCTGCTCCAAGTTTTCTATATAATGCTACGTCTCCTGTTGCTTCTAAAAAGAAACACTCTATAATCATACTTGGCATTTTACTATTATGTAATTCAACTAATTGTTTTTTCTCTACAGAACTATACTTAATACCTCTATTCTTAAAACCTAATTTTTCTAAGTTTTTAAGTATTCTATTTGCCTGTGTTATTAACTTACTATTTGTGTCATATAACCATATTTCTGAACCCAATGCACCATTATATGAATCATAACATTTATTTAAATGCACACTATAAAATATATCTACGTTATTACCATTTGCTTTTTTAATACCATAATTTAAATCGTTATTTTCTCCACTTGTTGGACTTGGAGTAACATCAATAAAAGTATTATTCATAGATATATATTTCTTACTTGCATAAAATATTTTCCTATCTTCTATCACTTCATTTAGCAATGCAGTAGCACCCTCGCAAAGTGGATTATGACCTGATCTACCTGCATATTTCATCAATATATCTCCTTATTTATAATATTAGTGTACATAAAAAAAAGATTATAGGCATTAGAATACTTGCAATAATCCATTTATAATCTCCACTTTTATCTAATTTTTTTTCTATCATATCTGTTAATTTTTCTATACTTTTACACAATTGTGTTATCTGTGTGTCTTGTTTTGTCGTGTCTTTCTCTAAGCTTATAATTCTACAATCATGCCTTTCTAGTTCTACTCCATGCTCTACAATTTTAATCGCCACCGTTTCCTCATTCATATTTAAACCTCCCTCATTAATATTTGTTTTATGGAAAAAGTAGGGTGCTTAATTTAATGGTCACACTCTACTTTTATTTTTTGCTCATTAATTGTTCTGATAATAATTGGATATATTCATCTTTAGTATATTGAATTTCATCATATTCCCAATAATCAAAATCTTCACTTTCTACTCTTATTACATTAGAACGCAAATAAACAGTATCTACATCAATTTCTAATGAAGATACTGTTTCCATACT
>JBLHPD010000281.1:0-5380 GCA_047624165.1 Clostridium sp.
TAGTCCTATTGACTGACTTAAACCTTCTACACCCATGAAAGCATAAGTAATTGGTATTGCAATACTTCCACCGAGTATTACTTCTGCAAATTCATTTAAAGATACTGTGGTCAAAGCTGAAGTTACAATATCATCATCTTTCTTTAAATAAGAAGCATAGTTTTGAATTATTCCCATACCGAGTGACAGTGTAAAGAAAATTTGACCTGCTGCTGCAAGCGATCCTTTAAAAGTTAACTCTGACCATCTTGGACTCCAAAGGTAGTCTAATCCCTTTATAGCAGACCAATCTGCGTTAACTGGTGACCCTATAGTTAACGCTTTATAAATTAATACAATTCCAAATATATATAGAATAGGCATCATTAACTTTGCCCACGACTCTATACCCTTTTGAATTCCTCTTGTAACTGCAAAAGCTAAAATTGTTAAACTAATAATCCAAAATGTAAATACATAAGCAGGATTTTGTACATAATTCGTAAAAAACTCTCCTGTGCTTACAGCCATATCTGAATATCCACCAGTGGCAGATAAGAATGCATAGCCAAGGGTCCATCCAATTATATGATTATAATATGAATTTACTAGTAGTGTAACTCCAATTACTAACATTCCACATATAGATCCTAAAATGATTGCTCTTTTAGGCCTAATCTTTTCCCTTGCCTGAATATAAATCATAAACCCTACTGTACCATGTCCATATCTTCCACCAAGTCTTCCCATCATCCATTCTACCAGCATTAACGGAATACCTATTATAAGAAGAGCCCCCACATAAGGAATCATAAAAGCTCCGCCACCGTTTTTCGCAGCTTGGTATGGAAATCTCCAAAAATTACCAAGTCCTATTGAATTCCCTGCCATTGCAAGAATAAGTCCAACTTTTGATCCCCAATTTTCTCGTTTTTCAACCATTATTAGCCCCCTCTTGGGTTTTATTTTAAAATTATTAAATATTAGTAGTACATAATATATTTATATATTTCTAATATATTACAGTTATTTAATAAATATTCATTTTGTTAACATAAAATTTTAAATTATGGGAAATATAAGTTTATTAATTTTAAATTTGAGTCTAAACAAACCAACATCAACAGAATCCTTCTGTTAAACTTAATACCCTCTTTTGATGGGGGTACCATTAGTTTGATAAGTTATTGAAGGTTTGACAATCATAATATTATATGCTAATATTTCAATATGCAATATCAGTGTCGAGGAATTTCAATAGTATATATAATTGTGAATTTTTCAACAACAAAACAAGCTTCTACTTTTAAATTTAACTAAAGATATGTTAAATCACAGATAGCGAGGTGTAATTTAAATCCAATACTAGTATTTCTATAAGTTGTAAGTCAAAAGTTCTAATATTATAAGTACGGAAGGGGTTAAATGATGGTAAGATTCATTCTTAAGAGACTATTTTCAACTGTAATTACAATCTTCGTGGTTATTACAATAACTTTTTTCTTAATGAGACTAATGCCTGGTGGGCCATTCTCTACTGAAAAAAAGATGAATGCACAAACTTTAGCTAATTTGAACAAGAAATTCGGGTTGGATAAGCCTGTATTCGAACAATACACTCTTTACCTAACAAACCTTTCACATGGTGACTTAGGGCCTTCGATGACATATGAAGGAAGAACAGTTAATGATATTATAGCATATTCTCTTCCGGTTTCTGCTAGATTAGGTGTTGCTTCTATGCTTTTTGCCATGATAGTAGGTGTATATATGGGAATAGTCGCAGCACTGCATCAAGGTAAATGGCAAGATAAATTATGTATGTTTATTTCAACTATTGGAATTACGATGCCGAGCTTTGTAGTTGCAACACTGCTGATTTATGTGTTTGCTATAAAGTTTCGATTATTTAATGCTATAGGGCTTAACTCTGCAAAGGATTACATTCTCCCAGCCATTGCTCTTGGAGGATCTGCAATGGCCTTTGTTGCGAGACTTGGAAGGTCAGCTCTACTTGATGTTGTAAGGCAGGATTACATTAGAGTTGCAAGAGCTAAAGGACTTTCTAATAATGTAGTTATATATAAACATGCTCTGAGAAACTCATTAATTCCAATTGTAACTTATATTGGACCGTTGCTTGCAGCTGTTTTAACTGGTAGCTTTGTAATTGAAGGTCTATTTGGAATTCCAGGTATGGGTCGCGAATTCATTGCAAGTATAGGGAACAGAGACTATACAGTGTTATTAGGTTTTGTAGTCCTAGATGCTACCTTCTTAATAGTAGCGAATTTTGCAGTGGATATACTATACGCGGTAATTGACCCAAGAATAAAAATTGATGCATAAGGGGGTGGCATAAGTATGGAAACAAATAATGAGTTAATAGAAATAGATAGTGAGTTATTTGAAAAAGTACCAAGGGATAATAAAAACTTAAATGAAATAGTTAGGCCCAGTGAAACTTATTTTCAGGATGCTTGGAGAAGATTAAAACAAAACAAGCTTGCAATGGGAGGACTAGCTTTCGTTATATTTGTAACTATAGCGGCTATAATTGGCCCAATGCTATCAAAATATAACTATTATTCTCAAGATTTTAAGATTGCCAACCAAAGCCCTAGCTCTCTTCATTGGTTTGGTACTGATAAGTTTGGTCGTGACCAATTTGTAAGAATATTATATGGAGCAAGAATTTCACTAAGCATTGCATATATAGTAAGTTTATTAAATCTTTTTATAGGAATTTTATATGGTAGTATTTCTGGATATGCAGGTGGTAATGTTGATAATATAATGATGAGAATCGTTGATGTAATTTGGTCAGTGCCTAGTATGATTTATGTTATTCTCCTAATGGTTATACTTAATCCACCAGGTAATCCGTCGTCAGATGGTGGTATTAGAAGCATTATAATTGCAATGGCGATATCCTTTTGGGTAGTAATGGCAAGAATAGTCCGGTCGCAGGTTATGACTCTTAAGGAACAGGAATTTGTTCTTGCTGCAAAGATTTCAGGTGCTTCTAGCATGAGAATAATATTAAGGCATCTTATTCCAAATAGCATGGGACCAATAATAGTAACGATGACAATGTCTGTGCCAAATGCTATTTTTACAGAAGCTTTCCTTAGTTTTTTAGGACTAGGAATATCTGCACCCCAAGCATCTTGGGGAAGTCTTGCGTCAGAAGCATTAGATGGTTATCAGCTCTTCCCATTACAGCTGTTTTTTCCGGCGATGGCAATTTGTTTAACAATACTTGCGTTTAATTTCCTTGGAGATGGCTTAAGAGATGCTCTAGACCCTAAGATGAGAAAATAGTAGGAGGAAAATTATGGAAAGATTGCTTGAGGTAAATAATTTAAAAACATCTTTTTTTACACATGTAGGAGAGGTTAAAGCTGTAGGAGGAGTATCCTTTTACTTAAATAAAGGCGAAGCTCTTGGAATAGTTGGAGAATCTGGAAGTGGAAAAAGTGTTACTATGATGTCACTTATGAGACTATTAACTGACACAGGGAAAATCGTAGGAGGCGAGATGATATTCCGTGGAAAAGATCTTGTAAAAGCTTCTGAGAAAGAAATGGAAACAATAAGAGGAAATGAAATTGGGATGATATTTCAAGATCCGCTTACTTCCTTAAATCCTGTGTTCACTATAGGTAATCAAATAATGGAACCATTACTTAAACATAAAGGATTAAACAAGAAACAGGCTTTTGATAAGTCAGTGGAAATGCTTTCTTTAGTTGGAATTCCAAGTCCTGAAAAAAGAATGATACAGTACCCTCATGAATTTTCTGGCGGTATGAGACAACGTGCAATGATTGCTATGGCTTTATGCTGTGATCCGAAACTATTAATTGCGGATGAACCTACGACAGCCCTAGATGTTACAATACAGGCGCAGATTCTTGAACTTATGAAGGATATTAAAGAAAAATTAAACACTTCAATTATTCTTATAACACATGACTTAGGCGTGGTTGCAGATGTTTGTGCGCGAATAAATGTTATGTATGGTGGATTAATTGCAGAAACAGGTTCTACTAAAGATTTATTTTATAATCCAAGACACCCGTATACTTGGGGACTTTTAAACAGTATTCCAAATCATAAAAGTATTATAAGGGAAAAATTAAAGCCAATAGAAGGGCAACCACCAGATTTGTTAAAACCTCCTGTAGGATGCCCATTTGCACCTAGATGTGATTATGCTATGAAGATTTGTGAACAGCAAAGACCGCCATTATTTCAAATTGGTCCTGAGCATAGTGCAGCTTGCTTTCTAAATCACCCTAATGCACCTAAGACAAAAGCACCTGTTGGAAGGGGAAGTTTATAATGAGTGACGAAAAAGTATTAGTGGAAATTAAAAATTTAAAGAAGTTTTTTCCAGTAAAGAAGGGTTTGTTTGCTCCAAATAATAGTTTTGTAAAAGCAGTAGATGGTATTTCTTTCACAATCAATAAAGGTGAGACCTTAGGTCTAGTTGGAGAATCAGGCTGTGGTAAAACAACCTGTGGAAGAACAATAATAAAACTATATGAGCCCACTGGTGGGCAAATAATATATGATGGGCATGATTTATCAAAGCTCAGTCCAAGGCAGATGCTTCCTTATAGAAAAAAAATTCAAATGATATTTCAAGATCCTTATGCTTCATTAAATTCAAGAATGACTGTTGGTGATATAGTTGGAGAATCAATTGACATTCATGGATCTTATAGAGGTAAGGAGCGAATGGAAAGAATTCAAGAATTGCTCACAACCGTAGGATTAAACACTGAACACGCTAGCAGATACCCACATGAATTTTCTGGTGGTCAAAGACAAAGAATTGGTATAGCTAGGTCACTAGCAGTGCAACCGGAATTTATAATTTGTGATGAACCTATATCTGCACTAGATGTTTCCATACAAGCTCAAGTTATAAATATGCTTGAAGATTTGCAGGAAAAGATGGGACTCACTTATCTTTTTATAGCCCATGATTTATCAATGGTTAAGCATATATCAAATAGAATCGGAGTTATGTATTTAGGCGAAATGGTTGAAATCGGTAATAGCGACGAAGTATATAATCACCCAATGCATCCATATACTCAGGCTCTGCTTTCCGCTATTCCAATACCGGACCCTGAAGAAGCAGCGCTAAGAAAAAGAATTATGCTTCTAGGAGAAATACCATCCCCTATAGATCCGCCGCCAGGCTGTAGATTTAAAAGTAGATGTAAGTATGCTAAAAAAATTTGTTCAGAAGTGGATCCAGAACTTAAAAATTTAGGAACAGACCACTTTGTGGCTTGTCACTTATTTTAGATTGCATAAAAATCTTGTTTAATCTATATACTAATGGATATAATTCGATATTCGTATCGAATATATATATATTTTC
>JBLHPD010000282.1:0-5351 GCA_047624165.1 Clostridium sp.
CTGTGTAGCACCGGCATCATCTACCCATGGTACTCTAAACATAATTTGTCTTTCTGGTTCACAGAATCTCTCTAAAAGATTTGCTGCTATGTATTCTGGGTGTTTATCTAAAACTGGTGCTAACGATCCTAATACCTCTTCAACTGTTTGTAAAAATTCTGGTTCATTAGCATTTCTTTTTTTGACATTTGCTATTACTTTTTCAATATAAGCTTTTGTTTCCATAATATAATACCTCCCAAAATTTATCAAAATTAAATTTAAATACCGTGGCAGTGGATTCAAATTTAATTTTGGTTTTTAAACAACCTCAATATTTTATACTTAAATACCTAAGTTAATAGTATGTTTTGCGAAGGGCAAATTATTTTTAAGTTCAGATTGCAATGTAAGTCTTTGTTTAATGAAATAAATTATTATGCTTTAGTGCTTACTTTTGAAATAGCATTTTCTATTATATCAAGACCTGCATTTAATTGTTCATCTGCAATACATAGAGGCATTAAGAAACGAAGAGTGTTTCCTCTAACACCACAATTTAAAATGATTAAACCATTATTGTTGCATTCTTTAACTATTGCTTTTACTTCATCTTTGGCTGGTTCTTTTGATGCTCTATCATTAACAAACTCAACACCAATCATTGATCCAAGGCCTCTAATATCTCCAATAAGTTTATATTTTTCTTTCATTTTATTTAATCTACTAACACATATTTCACCAATATGCATTGATTTAGCAGCATAATTATCTCTTTCCAAAATTTCAATAACTTTTAAGGCTGCAACACATGCTACTGGGTTTCCGGCAAATGTTCCACCAATTCCACCAGCTTGAGACGCCTCCATAATTTCAGCTTTACCAGTTACTGCACTGAGTGGCAACCCAGCTGCAATTGACTTTGCACTAGTTACGATATCTGGATATATTCCATTGTCCGCCCAATACTCACTAGCGAACATTCTACCAGTTCTGCAGTATCCTGATTGTATTTCGTCACATACGAGTACTATACCGCTTTCATCACATATGCGTCTTAGTTCTTTTACAAATTCAATAGGTACTGGAAGAAATCCACCTTCACCTTGAAGTGGCTCAATAACTACTGCTGCAACGTCTTCTACATTTATTTTCTCTAAGAAGAAATTTTTTAATTTTTCAATGTAGTACTGTATTGCATTTTCCTCTGATACACCAGCTGGACGACGATAAATATAAGGAAATTCTGCTTGATGAATTCCTGGAGCGAAAGGTCCAAATCCAAGTTTATATGGTTTTATTGTACTTGTCATTCCCATAGTTAAACTTGTTCTTCCATGAAATCCACCTGTAAATGTAACTACTTCTGATCTTCCTGTATATTTACGAGCTATTTTTACAGCATTTTCTACAGCTTCAGCTCCACTGTTTACAAACATTGTTTTCTTTTTATAATTTCCTGGTATAATGCTATTTAATTTTTCAGCTAAACGTAGATAAGACTCATATTGTACTATATTTATACTTGAGTGAAAAAATTTAGATACTTGATCTTTTACAACTTCAACAACTTCGGGATTAGAATATCCTATGTTTAAAACTCCAATTCCACCTACAAAATCCATAAATATATTTCCATCTACATCTTCAAACATTGCGCCTTCTCCACGTTCAATAAAAGCAGGTGCTCCATAAGATACTCCAACAGGGACATTTTCTTCCCTAAGCTTTAATAATGCCTTTGCCTTTGGTCCTGGAAATGTAGTGCTCACTTTTGGTAAACTATTTCTTAATTCTGTCATAGTAAATTCCTCCTAAATATATTATTAAAATTAAATATTTAAATATTAATCTAAATATTTAATTTTATAGTTAGTTATTTTTTTAAAACTATTTTTGTTATACAGCTAAATTATTATCTTTACTCGAATTTTCTCCAACAATTTCTTTTCTTGCATATTCCTCACCAAATATTAAAAGTTCTCTTTCTTTCAAAGTAACATTTGGATACGCCTTTTGAGTCATTAAGGATAAGATAGTACCAAGCACTACCCAGAAAAGAATCATACCCCATTCATAAGGCCATACAAGTCCACCAGATGAAAACGGTAAATATAAACATATAAATGCAACAGATATAATAATTGATCCATATCCTACAAACTTATAATTTTTAACTTTAAAAGGTCTTTCTAAATCTGGTTCTTTCTTTCTAATTATTATGAAAGATAAACAAACAAACAGATATGTTACAACAACTCCAAACGAACTTGCATTAACAAACCAAACCAATGCATTCGCCCCTAATAAAGGAGCTAATTCGCATATAATTCCTATAAGAATTATAGCGGCAAATGGAGCTTGAGTTTTAGGATGAACTTTACCAAAAATCGGTGGAAGCATTTTAGCTCTGCCCATTGCAAATAGAACTCTAGCACCTCCAATAATAAATCCATTCCAACTAGTTAATATACCACATAAAGCACCTAAAATTACAACCTTACCCATTATCGGATTTCCGTACACAAAGGCTGCTGCATCTGCAACAGGAACTGCTCCATTAAGTCTAATATCTGATGGGGCCGCTAAAGCAATACCAATACACATTGCTACATACCAAACTGCAGCCAACAAAATTGAAAAAATAAGGATTTTCCCTATTTGTTTCCTAGGAATGTTCATTTCCTCTGCAGACTGTGGAATAACATCAAAGCCAACATACATGGCCGGAACCATTAAAAGAACTGAAAAGATTCCATTTCCACCCTTGATTGCATCTCCTAGAAACTTTGAATCTCCTAGGCTAATTCCGCTTATTATGAAAAATAGTCCAGCTATAGTTAGCCCAATCGTAGCTACATTTTGGAATAAAACTGCACCTTTTCCGCCTTTAAGATTTATTATAATTAAAATTAGTCCTACGACCATACCTATCGCAGACCAAGATGCGTAAACTTCATACCCAGCAATAGTCCATAAATATCCGAGCTGTGGTACTGGAATTATATAATTAACAGCAGTTGAGATAGCAATTCCTTCCCATGCTGCAACTCCTACATAAGCAAAGCAGGTAGCCCATATAGTTATCCATCCAATCTTATATCCCATGGCTCTATATGCAAATACCAATCCTCCGCCAGCACATGGCAATGCAGGAGTTAACTCTGCATAACACAGTCCTACAAATACACACATTATTCCACCAATTACAAATGCAATAATCGCTCCTAACCATCCAGCTTGTTCTACCCAGTATCCAGATAGCATTACCCATCCCCATCCAATCATTGCTCCAAAAGCTAATGCAAAAATATCACCTTTAGAGTAGACCTTCTCCAGACTATCACGTTTTTCACTCATTAGTTTGCCCCCTTATTATTTATTACTTATACTATTCATTTGTTAATATTTTATCTAATTACTTATTTAGCAATTTATATGCCAATTTAAAATTCTGTAATTACATCACATGGCCAGTATATATAGCCAAACCACTCACATTTTAATCTACATTTAAAGTTATAGAAATACTGAACAAGTCATATATAACTTAATATTACAAGTGAATAAGTTATATATGACTTATTCACTTGTAATCTATTACCCCAAATCGCTTAACCTTATAAACTAATATAATTTTAAGTCAGTTTTGCTTTAATTTTCACATAGCTTGCACAAAAATTTTGAATATTGTATAATTTATTTAATTTATTTAATTTATTTGTAGTTTTATTGACAATGTCTAATCATTTAAAATATCTACTGCTACTACTTATATCTTACAACCAAAGGATGTGCTTAATTATGCTTAATGAAAGTAACAATGATTTTTATAAAACAGTTCTAGAAGCCACACATGATGAAATATTCGTAACAGACGGTAACGGTGTAACTCTTTATTGTAATAAATCCTTTGAAAAACATTATGGAATGAACCGTTCAGAAATAATGGGTAAAAATGTTCTTCATCTGTTCAATAATGGATACTGCAGTAGTTCCCCTATCCCAATTGTTATTCAAGGTAAAAAAGAAATTACGATGGATCAAGAGACAATTACTGGTAGAAAATTAGTTATCACCGCTACCCCTGTTTTCAATGAATCTGGTAAAATTATATATATAGTAGAAAATTGTAGAGATATTACTGAAATTGAAAAAATTAAACACACTTTGGAAAAAACAAAACAACAAATGGAGATATACAAATCAGAGGTCGAATTCTTAAGAAAAAAAGGACTAACCTCAAATAATAAACTAATTTTTAAAAGCAGCAAAGTAAAATCTATTATTGAAATGATAGATCGAATCTCAAATATAGATGCTACTATATTAATTTTAGGTGAATCAGGTACTGGTAAAAGTGCATTTGCTAAATATATTCATGAAAACAGTTCTCGAACCAAGAATCCTTTTATCACTATAAATTGTGCAGCCATATCACCTAACTTATTAGAATCAGAACTATTTGGATATGTTCCTGGAGCTTTTACAGGTGCTCAAAAAAACGGAAAAATAGGTTTAGTTGAGCTAGCAGATGGCGGCACTCTCTTTTTAGATGAAGTAGGTGAAATCCCTCTAAATTTGCAGCCTAAATTTCTTGAACTCATTCAAGATCATTGTTTTACACCAGTAGGAGGAACGAAAACTAAATCCATAAATGTCCGAATAATTTCTGCTACAAATCAAGACTTATTTAATCTAGTGAACCAAAAAACATTTAGAGAAGATTTATATTATAGATTAAAAGTAATTGATTTTGAAATTCCTTCGCTGCGAGAAAGACCTGAAGATATAGGAGTCCTAATTACATATTTCTTAGAACAATGTAATAAGAAATATAATCTAAATCGTGAATTTTCAAATGAAAGCTTAGAAATATTAATGAATTATTCTTGGCCTGGTAATATAAGAGAACTTCAACACATTATAGAACAAATGGTGGTAACTGCTTCTAAAAAAATAGCTTGCCCTAATGATCTACCACTTTATATTCATCAAAACCCTTATCTATTATTTAATGAGAATTTTAAAGAACTACCACGACTTGAATATGCTCTAGAGCAAGTAGAGAAAGATTTAATTTTAATAGCCTATAATCGCCTTAAAAGCTCATATAAAATTGCAGAAGCACTTGAAATTTCTCAAAGCAAAGCCAATAGAATGATACAAAAATATATTACAGGAGTTAACTAACGTTAAGTCTCCCTCTTTTATATTTTAGAAATGTTGTGTCCATACATGAAATCAAATGGTATAATATGCTCTTTTACTTTGGTATAATGTAATGCAGGTTTTATAATATGGATATGCTTATAAACCTAGTGACAAAATATTAAGGTAGGACTACTTAAACTATTTAAATGATGCAAAAT
>JBLHPD010000283.1:0-5233 GCA_047624165.1 Clostridium sp.
TTTATGTATAGAATGTGGTTCAGATATGATAATTAAGAGGTGATGCTACACTATTTAGTGGAGCATCACTTTAATACTCGACCGTAGGGAGATTTTGTTCTTTTCTAGGTATTCATAATGTCCTTATCCTGTGAAATTATAATATTATTGCAATATACTATAATTGTAAAAAAGTAAAGACGTCATATGTTACGTTTGTGTTAAAAATATTAAAGACTATGTTAAATATGTTAAAAATAACTTAACATATGCTTTAGATTTATTGTATTATTTATGAGAATGATTAAAATACTTATCTTAGTTATGGGAGGATTTTTATGCAGGCTATAAATATGTTTATAGGACTTTTTGGAGGATTAGGTTTATTCCTATATGGAATGAAAATGATGGGTGATGGTTTAGTAAATTCAACAGGTGAAAAACTTAAAAAAATATTCGAGAGAATCACATCTAATCCATATAAAGGTGTAGCCACAGGGGCTATAATAACAGCAGTTATTCAGAGTAGTAGTGCAACAACTGTAATGGTAATAGGGTTCGTTAATGCAGGACTTATGAACTTATATCAAGCAGCAGCGGTAATTATGGGAGCTAATATTGGAACTACTATAACCGCACAGCTAATTGCATTTAACCTTGATGCTATAATGCCAGTATTTTTAGGAGTCGGATCTTTAACAATATTATTTTCAAAAGGTAAAAAAGGTAGAGAAACAGGAAATATTATATTAGGTTTTGGTATCCTTTTTTTAGGAATGGAATTAATGAAGAATACTATGACTCCATTAGCGCAGTCGCCGGTTTTTACAACTTTAATAATGAAATTAGAGGGAAATACTATATTAGGAGTTTTAACAGGTGCATTGATGACTGCAGTAATCCAAAGTTCATCTGCGTCGACTGGTATTATAGTGGCATTAGCTTCTACAGGAGCACTGCCACTTGGAGCGGCGGTGCCAATTTTATTTGGTAATAATATAGGTACATGTATAACTGCTTTATTATCAAGTATAGGAACGTCTAAAACAGCTAAAAAAGCAGCGCTAATACATTTATTCTTTAATATAATTGGTACAGTGATTTTTATTCCATTAATAAATCCGCTGATACACATTGTACAATCAATATCACCAGGTGGTGATGTTGACATAAAAAGGCAAATTGCAAATGCTCATACTATATTTAATATAGCAAATACAATAATTATGGTGCCATTTATAAAATATCTTGTTTTACTTGTTAACAAGATAATACCTGGGGAGGATGAAATTCTAACAATGGGAGTTAAGTATATAGATGAAAGATTATTAGAGACACCAGTTATTGCAGTTGGACAAACTACAAAAGAGGTTGTTAGAATGGCGAACTTAGCAAAAGAAAATGTGCAACTTGCTATGGAATGTTTTAGAGATGATAATGAAAGTAAAATTAAAACTGTTTACCAAAATGAAAAATTAATAAATTTACTTGAGGATGAAATAACATCATATTTAGTAAAGCTTTCCTCAGCTGAATTATCAAAGCAACAAATTAAAATAGTGACTTCCATGTTCAATGTAGTAAATGATATAGAGCGTATAGGGGATCATGCTGAAAATTTAGCTGATTTAAGTAGTGAGAAGATTCAAAAGAATTTGGATTTCTCAAGAGAAGGGTTAGATGAATTAGATGGAATGTATAAATACATAGTATATGCTTTAGAGATTTGTATTGAGAGCTTTGAAAATAATGATATTATAAAAGCAGAGTCTATCTTGGCAATTGAAGATAGAATTGACAGCTTAGAAAAAGAATTAAGAGCATCCCATATAAGAAGGTTAAATAAGGGGGTATGTACTGCTACAGTCGGAGCTGTATTCCTTGATGTTATTAGTAATTTTGAGAGAATAGGAGATCATGCAACCAATATTGCCCAAGTGGTAATAAACAAATAAGCATAATAAAGATTAGTATAGTATAATGGGCATAAAATTTAAATGAGCCTTAGTAAAAATAGAGAGCAGCCGCAATAATTTTTGGTGGGTGTTTTTTTATTTTATATAGAATTGTGAATTTAAGTGTTGTTTATAGATATGTAGTAAGGTCATTTATAGATTATTATAAAAAAGTATCTTAAGTAAGTGTATAAATATTAATAAATCATGCACTAGTTGAATAAAATTAACACATAGAAATAAATAAAGGGTGGGTGCATTGAAATATAGGAATAATAAATTAGTATCTGTTGTCATAGTAATAATTGTAGCAATGGTAAGCTTTTTAGGTATAAACTTAAGCCTTGTCAAAGAAAGTATGAATACCAATATAGGTAGTAAAAAAATACTTATTGATTCCGGTCATGGAGGAATGGATGGGGGAACAAGTTCTAAAAATGGTACTGTAGAAAAAAATATTAATTTAAGTATAGCAATAAAACTTAAAGAGTGCTTACAAAAGGCAGGATATGAGGTAGTTATGACAAGAGAAGAAGATTCATTACTTTATTTAGGAAGTGGAACTATAAGAGAAAAATACACTGAAGATTTAAAAGATAGATGCGAATTGAAGAAATCTAGCAAATGTGATATGTTTATTAGCATTCATTTAAATTATTTTACCCAGAGTAAATATTATGGAGCGCAAGTGTGGTACTCGGATTATAAAGATAGTTCTAAACTTGCAGGTACAATTCAGAAAAACTTTAGGATAGATTTAGATCCTAATAATAAAAGAGTACAGAAGCCAGCTAAAAATGCGTACAAAATATTAAGAGAAAATGACAATATGCCAAGTGTTATAGTGGAATGTGGATTTTTGTCAAACTATGAGGAAGAACAAAAATTAAAGTCGGATGAATACCAACAAAAAATTGCAGAATCTATAAGTAAATCTGTAGGTGAGTTTTATAATAGTGCTTCGTAATACTAAACAATTATAATGTAGTGTGGTTAGCTTATTTTATACTACAGTAATGCTTAAACATGAATAATATTAAAAAGACATATTAATGAATATGTCTTTTTAATATGTTTTCTCAGTTAAATGGACATTTAATCGTAGGCTACAGAACACGTTTTTTATCAATAAAACCCACTATGTAGAGCCGGTGAATTCTGTCACCCGTATATTTCGATATAGTTACTTCATCAGGGTTAGCAAGGTATGAAATATGTGTAATAAGCCTATAAACAAATATTGAAAGAATTATTACCAGAATAGAACTTAATAGATATATAACAATAGAAAATTTTCCTTTTGTCATGAGAACCCCATTAGTAGTTGTATATAGTATTTTAATAATTTTATTTGCAAATTATAACCCTAAAATGTGAAAATTCTATTAAACGTAAGAATAACATAGATAATGTTGTTTAATTACGCTAAAACACTAAATATAACACTATACACCTATAAAACAATGATTGAAGTGAATTTGTCCATATGGTACTATATGTATGGAAATGGATTAGTCCATTGATCCAATATGCTTGAGGGGGGATTTTTGTTAACATTGAAATAAATAAAAAAAATGGAGTGCCACTTTATATTCAAGTTAAAAAACAGATTATGGACGAAATAAAAAAAGGGACTCTCAAGGTTGGAACAAAATTACCTACAGAAAGAGAATTGTCTGAGAGGCTAAAAGTGAGCAGAAATACTGTAAGCACTGCATATAATGACTTGGAACAAGATGGCGTTTTGAGATCTTACCAAGGGAAGGGCACTTTTGTAGTTGAAGAAGCTATATCTTGGGAGAACCATAATATTAAAAATAAGATAATAAGATTTGTTGACTTAGGATTAGAGGAAGCTCTGGAAATCGGGATGAAACCAGAAGAATTTTTAGAAATAGTAAATCAAAGGGTAGATGAAAAAAAACAGATAATGGATAAGATTGTAGCGGTATACGTAGAGTGTAATATAGAACAAGCAATAATGTTTAGTAGTCAACTTAGTAAGAATAGTAATATGAGTGTAACAAATGTAACTTTAAGTGAGTTAGAAAAGATGGATAAGGACACTAAAGAAAAGGTTGAAAGCGCTGAGTTTATAATAACCACATTTAATCACATTAATGAAGTTACAAAGTTAACGGCTTGGCTTAATAAAGAAATTTTAGGAGTTGCTATAACTCCAAATTTGGAACCAATAGTTAAAATTGCGAGATATGGAGCAAACACCGAGTTTGCATTTATATGTATATCTGAAGAGTTTATGTTTAAAATTAGGAGAGCTTTAGAAAAGGCAGGGTTATCTGAGGTTAATATAAAGTACTATAATACTATTGATGTTAATGAAATTAAGGATATAATTGAAAAATCAGATGTTATGATAGTATCCCCAGGTAGATATAAAGATGTTAAAAGTGCAAATTCCAGTAATAAGGAAATAATTGAATTTTTATATAGTCTAGATGATGGCTCAGTAAAAGCGCTTAGGTCAAAGATTATTGAAATAAAGTTCAAAAAATAATATATTAAAAAACGTTATCTGCCAATAAATCTTTGTAGAGATGTTTGCACGTTCGGTAAAAACATTAATTGGTTCTGATGAAAGTTATATATGAATATGGAGGGATACAAATGTATAAAATTATTGAGAAAAGAGCTTTAGCACCTCAAATATTTTTAATGGATATCGAGGCGCCAAGGGTAGCAAAGTCAGCAAAACCAGGTCAATTTGTAATTATAAAAATGGATGAAAGAGGTGAAAGATTACCCTTAACAATTAGTGATTTTGATGCTGAAAGAGGTACAGTAACTATTGTAGTTCAAACAATAGGCTGTTCAACAAAAGAAATGGAAACCTACGAAGTTGGCGATTCATTTTCTGATTTTGTAGGACCACTTGGGCAAGCAACAGAATTAATGGATGAAAGCATTGAAGATTTAAAGAAGAAGAAAATTGTGTTTATAGCTGGAGGCCTGGGAACAGCTCCAGTTTACCCTCAAGTTAAATGGTTAAGCCAGCAAGGCGTAAAGGCAGATGTAATAATAGGCGCAAAGGCTAAAGATTATGTGATTATGGAAGAAGAAATGAAGAAAGTAGCAGGCGATGTTTATCCATGTACTGATGATGGTTCTTATGGATACAAGGGACTTGTTACAAATAAATTAAAAGAATTAGTTCAAAATGAAGGCAAGAAATATGATTTAGTTATTGCTATTGGACCAATGATAATGATGAAATTTGTTTGCAAATTAACCGAAGAACTTGGGATATCAACTATTGTTAGTATGAATCCTATTATGGT
>JBLHPD010000284.1:0-5191 GCA_047624165.1 Clostridium sp.
TCTCCTCTTACCACTATATACCTTTCCCCTAAGCCTGCCGAATGGCAGCTTAACCCCTCTGAATACTAAGCATAATCTTTCTCCGCAGTGACTTGCAATAAGAAGCGCAGAAACATTGAAATTCCATTTAGAAATTCTTCTTTTGCGAATATAAAATTCTCGTGAGCCTCACAGGAAGTGAGGCTAGCGAACCTGAGCCAGGACGGCGAATGTAAGCGCCAGAGTATTTTATACGAGCAAAAGATTAGAATTTCTTAATGGAATTTCACGTTTCAAGCTCTTATTGCAAGGCACGCAGGAGAATTTTATACCCTACTCTCTGAGCTATTTATTTTCTTCCGGTAGAATTACTACATCCCCTTCATTGAGTCCACTCTTTATTTGTACGATAAATCCGTTACTTACTCCAACCTCTACCAACTTCTGCACCGCATCTCCCGTGCCTTCTTGAACCATTACTGTTGATTTTCCCTCAGCCTTTGTTACTGCTTCTTTTGGAAGGTACAACACATTAGGTATAGCTTTTGCCTCCATCGCAGCACTAACATTCATACCACCTCTCAGCATTTCCCGTCGTTCATTAATTCTAACAGTTACAGCAAAATTTGTTACTCCATTTTTAGAAATTCCATCAAGAGGTATTTTTACAACTTCTCCCTCTATAGGATTTTCTATTGTTTCCATAATAGCATCAACAGTAAGCTGTACCTTTTGTCCTACAGCAACCTTAGATATATCAAGTTCATCTATATCTACATCAGCTTGCACTACACTTTTTTCTTCAATAGTAGTTAAAGGGTCTCCTATGCTAACACTATTTCCTACTTTCATACTCTGCACAGCTATTATCCCATCTATAGGTGCATATATTTTATAATATCTAAGTTGATTTTCTGAAGAGGCTATCTGTATTTCTGAATCGGTAATTCTAGAATTACCAATTTCTTTATTTATTAAAGCGTCATCATTATTGATTGTAATTACATTTTGGTTTGCGCTCACTTGTTGATTTTTCTTAATAATAATACTATTTACTGTTCCACCAGTTTCACTTATAACTGTTGTCTTTTTTATGCATTCTAAAGTCGCCGAATTTGTACTTGCTAAATTTCCGCTAGCTGCCTCCATAGATGCACTTGCGTCCATTCCTTCTGTAACACCGCCCGGATTATTTATTTGTATTTCAACAGTATATAACTGTCCTCCAGCGCTTGTGGATATGGCTTTATTGCTCTTATAAGTAACAATACCAGTGGTGGTCTGCATAAGAGAAGTTAAATTTACATTAATAGCTTGATTTACAGATATCTTATTTATATCTGTAGCATTAAATTCAACTGAAAGCCTAAGCTTTGAATTATCCGCTATAGTAAATAATTCTCCTCCCTTTTGAACAATATCCCCATTTTTCACTATGATATTGCTAATTTGCCCTGCGAAAGGTGTCTCAATAGAAAGTTTATCAATCTGAATATCATTTGAACTGTTTGAAAGCCTATTTGTAACTAAGTCATTCTTTCTTTGCTTAAGATTTAACTGAGCATCGGAATCATCAAATTCACAAATCAAGTCTCCCTTTTTAACACTGTCACCTTCTTCAAAATAAATGTTTGTAACTTTACTACTAACCTTTGACACTATAGATGAAGCTTTATCGTAATAAACATATCCTGTACCTGTAACCAAAAGCTTTATATCTCCCTTTTTTACTGTAGCAGTTTTTTGCAGCGGAGCATTCGCAGCAAGTCTATTTTGGATTATGGGTGACTTATATAAACCAAAAACCACCACTATTAGAAGAGCACCTACTGCATATTTTGCATACTTTTTTGAAAAAAATTCTTTCATTTTATCTTATTCCCCCATTCATTTTTACAAATTGTATATTTCAATATAAATATTCATTACTCTACGCTTTTCAAAGCTCCAAGCATATCAATCTGTTTTAATTTTTTGCTAAGAAGCATGTTAACAAAAACTGAAAACATAAAGGTTAACCCTGCAGCATATAGAAAAGTAACAACCTTAATATATGGACTAAAGGTCATATCGTCTTGAGCACTCGCAGACATTATAAATGTTGTGAGTCCTACCCCCATTGGCATTCCAATGATAATACCAATAATGGTGAAAATAGTGTTTTCTCTTAAAACCAATGTCTTTATTTCATTATTCATAAACCCCAGTACCTTTAAGGTCGCAAGCTCTCTCATTCGTTCATAAAAATTTAGAATCCCCAAATTATATAAAACTACTAGAGCAAGAACTCCACCGAAAACAATAAGTATAAAAGCAATTGTGTTCATTGCACTCATCTGACTATTTATAGAATCTACTAGTTCACTCTTTTGTTTTACAGCAAGGATAAAGTCATATTTTTCTGTGCTTTTTATAAAACTAACTGGCTCTTTTGTATTTATATATATGTAAGATGGTGTATATTCCTCTCCCATTTCTCTCCATAGGGACCTACTTACATAACAGCCTGTGATATTGTCCTTAATGTCTACTACCTTTACCTTTCTTATATCATTTTTCCCCGAAACTACAAGGTCAATGATATCCCCCTTTTTAACATTTAACTTTTTTGAAAGGGAAGTTGATGCTATAACTCCATCACTAGGCATAACCATACTGTCCATTGCCTCCATAGAAGGCACCATGAGGAAGATTGTATCCTCCATTACATTAATTGTAGTACTTTCACTTTTATCGCCTTTAGATACTTTAATGACTCCACTCATTACACTTTCACCCTTATCTACACCATCAAGCTTTTTTATTCTCTCGGTTTCTAATATGGATGTATCATTTTTGAGTATTACTTGAACATCATATTTATACATGTTTGAAAACATATTAACCATTAATTTTCCGGTGGTATCTCGAAATCCAAAAGCTGTAATTATGATTGCCATACAACCTGACACTCCCAAAACGCACATTATTAGTCTCATTTTATTTCTGAAGATATTTCTTGCAATAGTTTTTTGCTCAAAGTTCATTTTTACCCATAGAAATTTAATTCTTTCAATAAAATTTTCACGTCCTACCTTTGGAGACTTTGGTCTCATACATTCTGCTGGAGAATATTTTATCTCACGGGCACAAATAAATGCAGCAGTACCAGCACAAATAACAGATGTAATCAGCACTGACTTAAAAATCGCTAAAAAATCAAAACTTACTGTTACTTGCGGCAAAGTCATATTCTTGCTAGCCATGCTCATGAGGCCTTTTGTTATTACACTTGACGGTACTAATCCAAGAAGATTACCCAAAATAACAACTATAAAGGCATACGAGAAAAAATAATTGAAAATAACTATTTTGCTATACCCAAAAGCCTTTAATGTCCCTATCATCATTCTATTGTTTTCTACAACTCTTGACATAGTAGTAAACATAATAAATGCTGCAATAAGGAAAAAAATCATTGGCAGCGTGTTAGTAATTGCTTTTGTACTCTTAACTTCATTTATTATAATAGAGGCCTTTTGATTATCCTCAAAGCTTAAAAGCTGGTTTAACTTTGTTCCAAGTATTTTTTCAATATCCACTTTAAATTTATCTTTATCTACATTATCCGAAAGTTTTAAACTCATTTTATTATAAGACATAAGCGTAAGCATATCTCCTAGTGCTTCCGATTTTACATATGCAAAACCATGTTTGTAGCTATTAGGGATAAGCTCCATCCCTCCAACATTATATATGTATTCTGGACTATCAACTAGTGCACAAACGGTGAACGTCAGTTTTTTTTCCATTTCTTTAATTCTTAACTGAATTTCATCATCGACATGGATATTGTGAGCTTTTGCATAAGAAGCATCAAGCATACATTCCCTGTTATTCTCAAACATACTTCCCGATATAATATAAGGTTTATTAATATTAAAATCCCCTGATACACCACTCAGGTCAACGCTAACGTTTTCATCTTCATAATTTTCTGTTGATATACTTATTTCTGACTGTATACTTAAAACGCTGCTCAGCTTCGCAATTTGTTTTTCATCTGTTTTAGTAAGCTGGCTTCCATATATCCAGTAATCAGCAACATTCTGACTTTTATAATAACTATTGGCTACTTTGTTAAGGTTGAAGCCATATCCACTCATACCAACATAAATCATTACTCCAAGTGCTGTAATAATTATTACAGCAAGAAGTCTTGGAAGTGTAGAAAATATGTCTCTAAAAAAGTTACGAATTAGCATCTATATCACCACTCAATCCTCTCAACAGGTATAGGTGAAGGATTTTCTTCAATACTAATTACCTGTCCACTTTTCATTTTAATAACTACATCTCCTATAGGTGCAATTGCCAGGTTATGTGTTACGATTACCACAATTTTATTGCTCTCGCGGCATATCTTGTGTAGAAGTGAAAGTACACTTTTACCTGTTACATAATCTAAAGCCCCAGTGGGTTCATCACATAATAATAGATCAGGATTTTTAGCAAGTGCTCTTGCAATAGCAACCCTTTGCTGTTCTCCACCTGATATTTGCGACGGAAAATTGCCCTCCCTATCTGATAGTCCAACCAATGCTAGACTTTCCCTTGCATCAATGGGATTTTTACATATATGGCTTGCCAGTTCTACATTTTCGAGAACATTTAAATTTGGCATAAGGTTATAGAACTGAAAAACAAACCCAATACTATTCCTTCTAAATAATGTAAGCTTATAATCATTATACTTTGTTATTTCTTGTCCATAAACAACAACACTTCCACTTGTAGCTGTATCCATTCCACCTAAAATATTTAAAACTGTAGATTTGCCAGCACCACTTGATCCAATCAAAACAACCAATGATCCTGCTTTTATGGTAAAGCTAACATCATCAACAGCAGTAATTTTTGTTTCGCCCATCTGATAGGACTTAACTAAATTTTTTACAACAATTGCCTCACTCAATTAATTTTCATCCCCCTACTACTTTCTTTATTTATTACTACTCATTATAGAAAATATGTATTCCACTATATGCAATGGTCATTATAATATAAAAACATGGTCATATACCCATGTCTAAAAATAAATGCAACAATAAAAGGGAGCCCAAAGGCATCCCCATACTAAATTGCCAATTCAGTTAAATTTTAATGCAATTCACTTCGCATGTCAATATATTACTATGATTTATGGTGAATGTATTTCAATATTTTTAATACT
>JBLHPD010000285.1:0-5188 GCA_047624165.1 Clostridium sp.
ATCTTAGTCATTGGTGATTTGATGATTGATCACTATTTATGGGGTAGTACAAATCGTATTTCACCTGAAGCTCCTGTTCAAGTTGTAGATGTACAAAAAGAGACGACTGTTTTAGGTGGTGCTGGTAATGTTGTGAATAATCTCGTATCAATGGGCGCCGAGGTGATGGTTGTTTCTGTTGTTGGTGAAGATGCAGTCTCAGCTGAACTTATACAAATGTTAGAAGATATAGATGTAAGACATAATTTAATATGTGATAAAAATAGAAAAACAACAAAAAAGAGTAGAATTATAGCTTCTGCTCAACAAATTATAAGATATGATCAAGAGTCAAAAGAAGATATATCAAATGAAAGTATCACACTTATAAATAAGGCACTTTTCAATATCAACGAACAATTTGATGTTGTATTGGTTTCAGATTATGGAAAGGGTGTCATTACTGATAGTTTAATGAGTAAAATAATCTTTTGGGCCTCTGCTACAGATACAAAAGTTTTAGTTGATCCGAAGGGTGATAATTATAGTAAATATATTGGTTCCTACTTATTAACACCAAATAAAAAAGAAGCAGAACATGCTACAAAAATAAATATTATTGATACTGATAGTTTAAAAGATGCACTTAAAAAGTTACAGACTACGGCCGGTTTAGTTGTGCCTATGATAACTCTTAGTGAAGATGGAATAGCAATCTTGGATGAAAATAATGAAGTAGTAATTAAACCTACTGTTGCAAGAGAAGTTTATGATGTAACAGGTGCTGGTGATACTGTATTGGCTAGTTTGGGTTACTGTTTGGCAAATGGCGAAAATATAGTTGATGCTATGGAGTTTGCAAATTTAGCAGCTGGAGTTGTTGTTGGTAAAATCGGAAGTGCAACTGCGACACTTGAAGAAATAGAAGAATATAAAAGTTCATTACATAAAAGTAGTATCGAATCGCACATTAAAACATTTGAAGAGATAGAACAAACGGTAAAAAGATTAAAAAAACAAAACAAAAAAATTGTTTTTACAAATGGTTGTTTTGATATTTTACATAAAGGTCATGTTCAGTATCTGGATAAGGCAAAATCTTTTGGAGATGTATTGATCTTGGGACTTAACAGTGATGCAAGTGTTAGTGCTTTAAAAGGACCAAATAGACCTATAAATAGTGAAGATGATAGAGGGTATATATTAGCTGCTTTAGAAAGTGTTGATTATGTAGTTAAATTTAAAGATGAAACACCACTTAGTCTTATAGAAATAGTACAACCTGATGTGTTAGTAAAAGGTGGAGACTATGAAGGTAAACAAGTAGTTGGCAGTGAAATAGCAGATGAGCTTAAACTTGTTCAGTTCGTAGATGGTAAAAGTACAACTAAAACAATTGAAAAGATTCAATTTTATTCCAATAAAGCTAATTTATAGAAAATATCAACTTGCCTTTCTATTTATTATCTTACAATGTTGCACTTCTGATGTGAATTAGCGGTTCTTATTATAATGCTAGTTTAAAATGAGGCTTGTTTATCTATATGTAAACATACTCCCTTTGCTTTTTGCGATAAGGAGTATATAAATTTTCTTTTGTATCGTTATATTTGATTAGTGATTATCAATTATGTTCGTCTGGAATATCCTCATCAACATATGGAATATCCTCAGGTTCGTTCGGAACCACCTCCCAGTAGTCATGAGTTAGTAATGCATTAACGGCAGAGAATCCGCCCCATCCAATTCCAGCACCCATTGGATGATAATTATCACCATCCCATCCAACAATCTTACTCGCAAGTTGACCACCTGCTTCTGTAAACCCTCCACCTATAATTAATCTGTTATTAAAAGTTACTATCGCATTAACAATACCATTAACTCCAACCCCAAGATTATTGTGAATCTCACCATCCCATCTAAGGGTATTAGCTGGTGGATTTTCATGGAAAATCATCTGCAAACCACCCATATATACTTGACCATTAAAACTTCCTAATGCATTGAATTCATAATTAGCTATTCCGATTGCTGTATTGATATTAGCCCCATCCCAGCTAACCATATTAGTGGCAGGCTCATTATTTATTTGGTTAAAAAAGCCACCTATATATAGTACATCGTTAATAACTTTGAGCGTATGGAACCGATTATTAACACCATTAGTACCAAACAACTGATGATAATTATCACCATCCCATCTCACAATATTATTGACTGCTTGATCATTTACCAAGCGACCACCTATGTGTAATTCATCATTGAAAATTTCTAATGCATAAACTATATCATTAAATCCATCACCCATTGGATGATAATTATTACCATCCCATCTCACAATATTATTGACTGGTTGACCACCTGCATGTGTAAATCGTCCACCAATAAATAATTGGTCATTATCAGATTTTAATGCTTTGACTCCAGAAGTAATTCCAGTGCCTAGACGACGATAATTATCACCATCCCAACTAACAATATTATTGGCTTGTTGACCACCTGCTTCTGTAAAACCTCCACCAATAATTATTCTGTTATTCCAACTTTCTAACGCAGTGACATTTGGCATCATTCCCCCTGAAATTCCTTCACCCATTGGATGATAATTATTACCATCCCATCTCACAATATTATTGGCTGGTTGACCACCTGCTGCTGTAAAATATCCACCAATAAATAGATTAGGTCCTCCTCTAATTTTTTTTACAAGAAATCCGATCATCTCTCCTATTATTTCTTTTCTAAAACGATTTTTATTCTTATCATGGTCATATACCTTCTGCCATTTCAACTTTAAAAGCTTAATTTGTTGACCCGTAGTCTTTAGAACTGCCCCAGTATAATTGTTAGCAAGAATACCACACTGTTTAATCCCTTTCGTCGATAACATATTAACCTTATTAGGATTAGTATTACCTGCATCAGCTGTACACTGTAGTAAACCAAACTTCTTATATAGGTTGATGGATGGATTATCAAGGTCTTTAGCATCTTCATAGTTTACGATTATATAATCTTCTGAAGGTGTTTCGTCCTCATTTAACATCTCTGTTGACTTAACCTGAATAGAACAGTCTTCATCTGGCTTTGGATTTACCAGCCTATAAACTTGTATTGAACTAACTAAATTAATTTTCCTTTCACTTTGTTCTAATGTAGCTGAACATGTTTTTTTATCATCTTCATAAGTTGTAGAAGTATTTGTAAAAACCAATTTAACTTTCACTTCTTTAAGTAAAAGGTGCTTGCCTACTTGAAACGTTATAAGTAAAGATAGATTGGATAAATCTTGAGTTTGTAATTCTTTATAGTGGGGGATATATAATTTTGTCACAGTGTTATTATTCTCAAATTCTGCAAATGGTTCCGCTTGTCTAGTATAATTGTTATCTTCATAATTACTATATCCAATTTGTGGACTTGCACCAACTAGCTTTGCAGTTATATTGTCATCATTTAGATTAAAATATTCGTTTAAATTTATGCTAGCAACACCATTTAGATTTACCTCAAGAGTTATAGGGCTGAGATCTATTATATCGTCAATAGACTCTTGACTATTTGTTGCTGAAGTACTGAAATCCTCTATTTCTTGCCAAAATCTTTTTTGATCGGCATTTGATAAAGAACTTAGATTATTATCTTTTAAAAATTCATAAGTCCAATTGTTCCTCTTAAATGCTGTTTCAAGTGGAGCTACCTTTAGTTTATTTAATGCAAATTTCATCACTGGCATCGATGCAATCTCATCATGTATACTCAGAGAAAATAAATTCAGTAAGTCATCAAAAGTTGGAAATTCCCGCTCCCCATTAGAAAATGGATAAACAGTGATCTTATTTCTAGGTTCTTCCTGCCAAAAATATCGTACTAATTCGAAGAATGCTGCTACTGTTCTTGCATTATAACCACATAAAGGGTTTAAAATTTTATTATTTTTGGAATCGTCAAGTGTTTGGGTGGTCATGTGACAAGCAACTTGTTGTCCAATCATAATCCACGGTGCCATATACATAAAATTAACACCTTTCTCCATGATGGTATCGTCATTTTGAGGCCGGTGATTAGGAATATAATTTACTATAAGTTCTGTATTATTTGCTTCTTCCCCCGTTTCTTTATATGGCTCAAAAAAATTATATTTTTCTCCTAATCCTTTTCCATTTCCATACAATTCATCTAATGCATCTCTATAATTAAATATTGCATGATGTAATGCTATTAAACAATTCCTTGAGATTATTGAGGAGAAAGGCACTCTCTCTTTTTTACAGATGTTTGGATTATCTTTAAAAAAATTGTCTAGGTTAATACCCATAGATAATAGTCCCTTCCCTTTTCTTGGGAAGGGCATTTGTAGTGATTGTGTTGTTCGATTTAATAGTGAATATTTAGCAGTCCCTACTTGTCTAATTTGTCCAGAATAGACTTCAGGATCTCTTCTTATAACTACATATACCGCTACGCTTGTTTGTTGTTCTTCAATTTTAAGATTTGGGGTATTCTTGGTACTGAGATATGTTATCTTAAAAGTATATGTAATTTGGTCTCCATCTTTATAACTTGAACTATTTTTATTTAAAAGTAGAACTAAATAGTCTTTATTTATTAATGCACTTATTGGTACTTCGATATCACTTTCAGTATAAGTACTAATAGAATTTCGTAAGAGTTTTTCTGTAATGGTTATTTTTATTTTATAATCTTTTATAAGATCAGGATCAAACTTCTCAATAAAACCTTCATCTAAAGTAAGTATACCATTCCAGTTCAAAGATTCATTATCCTTTCCTAGTATATTTATACTATGTTTATCTATTTTTAATTTTCGATCATCTCCATTTAGAATATAAGTTGTCTCATCTACTGTCATTTGGATTTGATTTTTAATCTTAGTACGAAAATAACGTAGGTCACTAATAGCTGAATCTGACAGTACGTCTTCTATGAACATTGAATTCTTAGAGTTAGAATCTTTTTCATACTCTATTTTTTCCGCATTTTCAGGATAAGCATACATATTTGAACTGATTATTCCTACAAGTAAAAATATTTTTACTAGGATGTTTAACTTTTTCATTTCTTTTCCTCCCAAAATTTAAATCTGAAGTGCAATTTTTCAGTTAAAAAATAATACCAATTCTTACCTTAAGCTATCATTTTTTGACCATAAAAAACTTCATTTGGAGTTTTCCAGTTTAAAGCT
>JBLHPD010000286.1:0-5175 GCA_047624165.1 Clostridium sp.
TTTATTATATTTATGCCCTAAAGCAATTCCTACAGAAGTTGATACTCCTTGACCAAGTGATCCTGTAGTCATATCTATACCTATTGTAAGATTTCTATCACAATGGCTTGGAAAATGAGTACCTGGTTTATTTAGAGTAAGTAATTCTTCAACTGGAAAATATCCCTTTAATGCTAGAGCCGCATAAATTGCTGGACCTGCATGACCCTTTGAAGATACAAGCCAATCCCTTTCTTCCCATTTAGGGTTTTTAGGATCAATCTTCATTATGCCACCATATAGTACTGCAAGTGTATCCGCTATAGATAGCGCTCCTCCCAAATGACCAAAGCCAAGTGTTCCCATAGCCCTCACTGTTTCCATTCTAATATTTATAGCAAGAATTTTTAATTCTTGAATTTTTTCCTTACTTAACATTGCACACCTCCATGAAAAATTTAATTAAAACTCTTTATTAAATGCTTTTTTTATTGTTTTTATTAAAGGCATTTCTTTTGGTTAAATTTTCAACTAAACATGGTATATTAATGCAATCTATATTTCAAGAGCTATAAAATGATATAGCTCTTGAAATATAGATTATTATTTATTAGGCCATATTTTTGCATCTGGCTCTCCAGCCCAAAGATGTTCAGGTACAAATACAGGTTTAATGTAAGGATTATTCTCTAAATGTCTAATTACCCAAATATAATACATTGCATATCCTGGTGCAGTTACTTGAGGATGCATAAGGTTAGGATATATTTTGACTGTATCATTATTTTCTAAAAGCACAGCCTCATCGCCAAGTCTTAATAGGCCAAATCCACTCTGAATTGCAAATTTGTAAAAATATATTTCTGGTTGATTATGTGAGTGTGATGGGAATCCTGACCATTTACCTGGATAATGTACATCTTCCCCTAGCATAAGATTTGAATCTGGTGCAGTTGATTTATCCATAATAGTACGAACTATCCTAGTACCAGCTTCAGCCATTGTTCCTTTTCCACGTACTTCTATTACACATTCTTTAGGTCCGATTAATCTAGAAGGAAATATTATTTCGTTGTAAGTTTCATGTACTGATAGTTCTGTTTTATTAGATAATGCTGTTATTTTAACTTTAACACCAGCAGGAACACTAAGACACCATACATCATTATCTAAAAAATCTTTTCTTTTTGCAATGTCACTCTTATCTTCCCATTCAAATTTGACTTCTCCTTGTATAAGTACATAAGCTCTTTCCTTCTTATCTGAATTTATTTCCTCTTGCCCTTTATCCATAGTCAATATTCCAAAGTCCATAAGCATATCCGAATGTTTACCGTCAACCTCTGTAATACTGTTATATCCATTTTTAAATGGTCCATCTTGTTTAATTCTCATAAAGTACACCCCATTTTTTTTATTTTATTTCTATGCCGAATAGTTCATTACTAACAAAACCGTTAGCCTTTATTCTTTAATTAAAAGCTAACGGTGATACAAATTAATATATTAAACTTACAAAGCTGTTTTCTCATTTATAAATTTACGAGCTTTAATTGCATATTCCAGTGGATCTGCTTTTGCAGGATCTTGCTCTGCTTCAATGACTATCCAGCCTTCATATTTATTTTCATCTAGAGTTTTAAATATTGAATCCCAATTAACCATATTCCCATCGCCAGGAACTGTGAATATTCCAAGTTTAACAGCCTGTAAAAAACTCAAATTTTCTTTTTTAACTCTTTCTAGTACTGCACTCCTGACATCCTTGAAATGTATGTGTTTTACTCTTTTAATATATTTTTTTAATATAACTGCCGCATCCTCACCAGCAAATGTAGCATGTCCTGTATCAAATAATAAATTAACTAAATTAGGATCTGTCATTTCCATAAGTCTATCAACCTCTGCAAGAGTCTGTATCCCCGTTCCAAGATGATAATGGTAAGCTATTTGCATACCTTTTTCTATGGCAATTTTCCCTAATTCATTAAGTCCCGTCGCTATTTTTTGGAATTGTTCTTCGCTTAATTTGGGTGCATTGGGAAGTAATGGAATACTCTCATCTCCATGTATTGTTACTCCACATTCTGCAACTCCAACCACTCTTGCACCTAAAGGGTAGATAAAATCTATATGTTTTCTAAAAGCTTCAAGCGTTTCTTCTATAGGTTTTGTTGTAAAGAAACAACTAAACCAACCATTGCAAATAACTAGATCTCTTAAATCAAGAGCTTTCTTTAATACATCTTGTTGTTTAGGATATTTAGTTCCTATTTCACTTCCTTTAAATCCGGCAAGTGCCATTTCACTTAAACATTGTTGATAAGTAAGTTCTCCACCAAGTTCTGGCAAATCATCATTTGTCCAATTGATAGGTGCACACCCTAATTTTACTTTATTTTTATTAAGCATTTCTAAATACCCCCATTTTTATAATTTCATTTTTTAATATACTCTAACTTTATTTATTACTTCTTGCATATCTTCATATGCTTTCTTTCCTTTTTTAGTTTCAGAAACGGCTGCTGTTCCTACTCTCCACCAACTTTCATAGCCCTCGGTCATAGTTTCTGGTAAAACCTTGATTTCTATAAGTGTTGATACTGCATCCTTTTTAGACAATTCTATTGCTACTTTAAGTTCCTCAAGTGTAGTTACTGTATAAGCTTTTGCACCATAACTTCTTGCATTTGCAGCAAAATCTATTGGAGCATATTTGCCTGTAAGTCTACCAGTTGAAGCTTCACGAGTACGGAATTCAGTAGCGAAACTATCTACGCCTTGACTTCTTTGAAGGTTATGGATACATTGATGACCATTATTATCAAATAATAATATGTTTATTTTTATTCCCTCTTGTATAGATGTATATAGTTCAGTATGTCCCATTAAATAGCCACCATCACCAAGAACTGCATATACTTCGCGATTTGGTTCTGCAATTTTAGCTCCAAGGGCTCCTGGAACTTCATATCCCATACACGAAAATCCATATTCTAAATGATAAGTATCAGCTACTACTGGCTTCCATAATCTCTCTAAATCTGATGGAAGACTTCCTGATGCACTTACAACAATCGCATTGTCATCTAAAAGTTTGTTAATTTCTAGTAACACTCTCGTTTGTGAAAGCCCGCCTTCTAATTCTATTTTACCTAACCTATCTAATTCTTCATTCCATTCTTTTTTAACATCTGTTATTTCACTTGTATATCCTGATTTATACCCCTTTTTCAAAAGTACTTCTCTTAATTTTGAAAGCCCTTCCTTTGCGTCTGCAACAACTGGTACTGATTCCATTTTTATTGCATCAAATGAACTTACATTAATAGTTACAATTGTACAATCTGGATTTCTGTAAGCATATTTTGATGAAGTTACGAAATCATTTAATTTTGTTCCTACTGCAATTATTAAGTCTGCCTCTTTAGCTATTTTATTTGCTGCTAAAGTTCCACAAACTCCACCACCCCCAAGATTATACTCATGATTCCAAGGAATAGTTCCCTTTCCAGCTTGCGTTTCTGAGAAAGGAATATTAAAGCTCTCCGCAAAATCTACTAGAGCTTGACCTGCTCCTGAATATCTTACTCCACCTCCACAAATAAGCAGTGGTTTTTTCTTTTTGGATATTAACTCTGCTACACGTTCTGCTGTATCATAAGGCAAAATACGCCTTTCAATATAATGAACTCTTTTATTAAAAAATTCAACCGGGTAATCGTAAGCTTCTCCCTGAACATCTTGAGGAAGTGATATTGTAACAGCTCCGGTTTCAGCTGGATCAGTTAATACTCTCATTGCATTTATTGCAGATGTCATAAGTTGTTCTGGTCTAACAATTCTATCCCAATATCTACTTACTGCTTTGAATGAATCACTAGTAGTAATCGAATAGTCTTGTGGATTTTCAACTTGTTGCAAAACTGGATCTGGCTGTCTACATGCATATGAATCAGATGGTAAAAATAATACTGGAATTTTGTTTACTGTAGCTGTTGCTGCTGCCGTTACAAAATTTAATGAACCAGGTCCTATTGATGCAGTACATGCAAAGGTTTCTTTTCTATTTTTCTGTTTAGCATAAGCCATTGCAGCGTGTGCAATTTCTTGTTCATTTTTACCTTGATAATATATTAAGCCATCTTTTGATTGTTCAAGACCTTGCCCCAGACCAACTACATTACCATGTCCAAAAATACCCATAACACCTTTGAAAAATTTATTTTCACATCCATCTACATTTATATACTGATTGTCTAAAAATTTTAGTATTGCTTGAGCCGTTGTCAATCTAATTGTTCTCATATCCAATTCGCCCCCAAATAATGAATTCTATATATTAAACTTACCCATCCCAAGTAGTTTCATAGTCTCTTTTGCTGTTTTCTGTACCATCTCCATAGGTTTTTTAAATAAATGTAATTTATCAAACTCATTTGGATTCTCTCGCATTTCTTGTGATAAAGTTTTAACAAATGCCATTCTTAAAACTGTACCTACATTTATTTTACCTATATGATAATTAATAAGTTTACTAATGTCCTCATCTTTTATACCTGAAGCCCCATGAAGAACAAGTGGAGCGGTTACAAGTTTCTGTATCTCTATAATCCTGTCATATTGAATATTGGCCTCTTTTTTCTGCATTCTATGAACTGTACCAACCGCAACTGCTAGCCAATCTACTCCAGTTTCTGTTGCAATTTCATTTGCTTCATTAGGTTCTGTATATACAGATTTTGCACCGCCTTGTATGTCCGGATAGGGTACAGATCCAATTTCAGCTTCTACATATACATTGCACGCATGAGCATATTTTACTAGCTCTTTCGTGTTTTTTATATTCTCTTTTAGTGGGAGTTGGGATCCATCATACATTACAGAAGAATAACCGCTCATAATAGCTCTCATTATTATTTTATAATCACTAGTATGATCTAGATGAACTCCTACAGGCACTTTAGCATCTTTAGCTATAGCATTTAGAAGATTACCCCAATACTCTACCGGCATATGATTAACTGCAAGTTTATTAGTCATAAGGATAACAGGACAATGCAATTCTTCTGCCGCTTTAACAACAGCTATGGCATCTTCATATCCAAATACATTAAATCCAGGAATTATATAATTACTTGCCGCAGCTTTTTCTACAATTTCTTTAAAGTTTGCTAACATTTTTTAAATCACCTC
>JBLHPD010000287.1:0-5161 GCA_047624165.1 Clostridium sp.
GCAAAAGTATAAGGAATTTTTCCAGTACCAATAGTACTGACAATTGTAAATGTATTCATATCAATAACTTCAATTTTACAGGCATTGGAGTTAGCAACAAAAGTATATAATCCATTTGGGTGCATCAAAATATTAACTGGACGTGGCGTATGGTAGAAGATTCTTTCAATCACGGTGAACAACTCCTATGTCAAAAAAGTTATACCATAAAGCTGTTGTATTTCTATATGGTAAATGATGTTCTTTTTCTCTTATTTTATTTACTATAATAAATAGATTAAAAGGTGCTACACCCAAATAATTAGTGCTTATTAGTTGTGTTAATTTTATGGATATAGTGGTTTCATTTAATAAATTTACTGCAGCATCAGTTAAAATAATAACAACACTGTATTAGTTTGCTTCTCTACCATTGGTCCTTAAACTCCTATAATTTTGCGTGTAAACTGACCGGTTAGACTTTGAATTTGCGATGGTGCTAAACGGTGTATTAAAACAGCAACTTGATATAACTATTAAAAAGAAACTCATTGCAAATGTAAAAGAAACCTATAACAATATTAGATCTCAAAGATCCAATCAAATGCTTATACAAACGCAGGCAGAAAAGAAACTGAAAAAAAAACAATACAAATCAAAAAAGCTGAACAATGCTATCATTGCTCAGCTTTAAATAATAAATTTCATCCTCTAATAATCTGTATCGGTTATTTAGGACCATGCAATAAAGTAACTCAGTAATAATAAATAGAATTTATTATTACTGAGTTACAAACTAATTTTATAAGTTCATTAAGTAAGCTGTATTCCTGTTTCCGTTAATATCTGAATACCAATCTAAAGTAGGATCTGAAGTTACAAAGTCATCAAAATTAGGGTAGGCATCTAAAATTGAAGCACGCTCTATTGGCCAAGACAAATCGATTGGAAGATCATTTAATGCCCATGGAAATCCATTAGAATTTACAAAAAGATTAGGTTCTGAAGAACTATCATCACATCTTAAAAAATTAGTAGAATCATTAAACATTGAGGGTAAATTTAGAGCCGGATAATTATTATGGAACTCATTATACAAAGGGTGTATTTCTTTACCGGACTCTCCCCCCGCAAGCACAAATTCGTCGTAAGCTCCATTTATATTAATTATTGTTCCTGAAATTACTGGAATATCTGTAAAGTCTATTCGAACAGTATTAATAATAGCAGTAGGATTATCAGTGTACATAATCTTAAGATTACTAAAAATGAATAAGGTTGTGTTATTCTCACTATCATGAAGTCTTAATGTGTTGCTAACAGAATAAAGATCTGAAATATTCAGACTCAATGTTGCATTATCATCTTCATCAACAACTCGTAAAACAAAGCTGTTATTAAAACCACCTCCTAAAGCTGGAAATTTATAATCGAATTTAATCTCAGTCACATAGGTATTTTGCCCATCATTACTAGCTCCATTATTAACCCCTTCTTGGTATGTATAATTATTCACGAGATCATTAAAATCATAGTCGCCCATACAAGGATATAAATCTTCATATATCGCTGTGAAAAAACTACCCTGTCCTTGTGGAAAATTATATGAAGCTACATTAGGATTGCTATCATCAACATCTACCCCTGCAACTGAACCATCACCATCATTGTCAACGACATTATTGTATCCAGGTGAACACGAATTAGGTGAAATAAAAGTAGTACAAGAGCTCAATACTTTGCCATCTCCCATGCTGTCTGTATAACTACCAGAGCAAATATCTAATTCTCCTTTAAACATATTACTACTTGACCAAAAAGTTATAGAACCAGTTTCTATAATAGAATGCGCATGACTTCCTTTTATATCTCCGCCAGATGTAATACTTGCAGATTTAAATATTGAACCTTCTTCAATTTTCACCACCTCATTAGGATTACTTGTAAAACTTCCAGTGATTGAGGTGTAAGAAGCATTTTTAAATTCTACTTTTTTACTGTTTACGAAGTTACCAGAAATAGTAGTTTTACATTCATTTTTAAATTCACCACTATTAACAGTAAAATTACCTCCAACTGTAAGTGTAGATCCCTCTTTATTGTGTAATTTATCTGAAATTGTAACACTTTCACCAACATTGACAGTTCCTCCCTCATTATCAAAATGTCCCTCTACCTGCAAAGATCCTGAAATATTACAAGTACCTCCATAAATATTTATTTCATCAGAAAAGACACTAAGATTTCCATCCATATTCGCAGTTCCCCAGTTGTTAAATTCACTTTTATTACTGAAGATTGTATTTACTCCATTAAAAGTACCTTCGTTATATATAGCAGAATATAATACTCCATTAAGAGATAAACTTGCCCCACTAGCGACATAGATAGTAAGTTTACTACCCCAATCAGTTAACAAGGTTGGATTCCAAGAGCTTCCACTACATATATAGATACTTGTGTTTTTATCAACTATAAGTGATTGCGTTGAATTAGTCGTTATTTCGAAATCACCATTATCATTACCATCAAAAGCATCATAATTACCACAACTCCATGTTGGAGCGTTCTTTCCAGAAGATGATGACATTGATTTAGAATAAGTAAAACTTTTACTTTCTTCAGAATCAGTTACAATATCATCTTCAATAATTAAGTTTTCTAATTCACTAGGAGCTATAATCCACTCACGCATACCTGTTGCTAATTCAGCTTGCACCGATACTAAACTCGTATGATTGGGTATTTTAACAAGGTTATTTATCGGTTTCTCTCTATCTATAGCACCTTGATATAATAACTTATAGATGTTATTCTCAATTTTGAATATTTTTATTTTTACTATCTCTGCACGAGAATTTTCAGATAAATTTATATTAGTATTTTGTAATGTGATTGGTCTTAAATCGTGACCTATTGGTACCACTAAAGCGGTAATACCATCAACATTTTCTCCCACAAGTTGCTCAGAGCTAGAATCATCAACATTTTCTTCTGCAAGTTGCCCAGACGCATCTAGAAATTCGCGACTACAACTTTGAGATAATGCTAAGATAAAAATTAGAATAAAAAAATTAGATTTCATATTTGTAAATTTCAATAAATAGTTTAAATATTATGATTTTGTTTGTGGCTAAATTATCAACTTCTAACAAATGAAAAATATGATTCCCTCTAATTGACTTGTTTATATCGATGGCTAACCTTTTCATATAGGCCAATGGATTTTATAAATATAAAGTCTTATAAACCATAATAGTTCAAAAGCATAATAATGACATTAAAACACTAACAACCAGTATTTTAACCCCCAGTAAGCTCAGCGTAATTTTTTAAATAACCGAACAATCTCTTTGATAGAGTCTTCGCCTAAATTGGTATTACCATCTAAAAAAATAGCTATTGGCGTTTTTACGTACTTCATACCACGGTTCATCGCAGCGATTTTAGCTGTACGTTCCGGTTTATGTATAAGGGAAACATCAGTAAATATTTTCAAGAATTCCGGTGTACTATCATCGGAACCATCTGTAACCCATAATCTAGTTCGTGGGTTTCTTTTATTTAAAAAATCAAAAAGGAATGGTTGTGCTATAAAGTTTATAGATTCTGTCATGGTGGGCGGTTAGAGGTTCCATAAATTTTCAATTATAGGCAGCAATCCTTTTTCTATTCCCTTCTTTATTCGAATACATTTCTGTATCCATTCAATCTTTTTATCTTTTATACTAGAAATGCAATCTAAAGGCGGGTTCACATAAGGCACGCTATTTCTTTTAGCAAATTCTACTGCAATACTTTTACAATTACTCCCAATTTCTATATCCCGTAACCATTATGTCTCAGTTCTGAATCATAACACAGGCTTATTAATTTCTTGGTACACCTCTTTATATAGTTCCAATACATTTTGTGACATTGAAACCCAAGAAAATTTCTGTGCTCTCTGGATACCCTTCTCAGCAAGCACCTTTGAAAGAAGCCTATCTTTGACCAGAGTTTGCATTGCTACAGTTATCTCATCTGAATTAAAAGGGTCTACAATAAGAGCAGCGTCTTTACCCGCTACCTCAGGCATGGATGATGTATTAGAAGTAATTACAGGAACACCACAGGCCATTCCTTCCAAAATAGGAATCCCAAAACTCTCCCTTAAAGAAGGATATAAAAATATAGTACACTGGCTTATGATAGCGGGAAGTTCAGTATTCAAAACATACCCAAGTAAATGAATATTCGTTCTAAGCTCTGGCCTTCCGATAGCTTGAAGCAGTTTTTGTAGTTCATTTTCGTCATAGTCTAACATTACCAATTGGTACTTATTAGGATACAGCTGATCAAAATTTCCATAGGCCTCTAAAACACCTTTGGTGTTTTTTTTAGGATCTGTATTACCTAGAAAAAAGAAAAAATTATCTGGTAGTTTATAACTTTCTTTAATCGATTCTAAAACCTTCTCATTGGTCACTTTTTTAAAATGATCTCCAACTCCATTGTAAATCGCACGTAATCTATTATCCTGAAAGCCAAAGTATTTATTAATTCTATCTTTTTCGTAATTCGAAACGGTAATAACTTTTTTGCTTTTTTTGATTACACTAGGCACAAACCACCTACGGTACATATTACCTAATTTTTGGTACCATGTACCCTCTTTCTTAAAAATACTAATGCTTTCCAGATATATAATATCGTGTAATGTAGTTATTAGAGGAACTTTAGAGAATATAGGACCAGTGTTACTAGTACAATGCAAAACATCACACCCTTCTTGGTAAGCTGCTTTTGGCAAGGAAAATTGTTCCCATCCAGGGTACCCAAATTTTGATGTTAATTCTACGATTTTAAAATTTTCCGCATAAGGAATACAAGTATTGTCTTCATCTGGTTTAACGAAGATGACATACTGGTTAGTTAAATCAATTTTCTGAAGATTCTTGATAAGTTCTAAGGCCACCATGTCCATCCCATGTTTCTTTTTTCGGTACAGCCGTTGCCCTTCTATTCCTATTTTCATTACGTACTTTTTAAGGATTAATTGTGCCATGTTCGGTGTGAATGAACTTTTTATTTGCTCCTTTTAGTTTAAAAAGTGACAAAAACATAAGGAAAAATGCTTTTGGCAATGTCAAAATAGCACGCAAGGTTGCGGCCGTATAAAATTTTATGGGAATGGCCAGTA
>JBLHPD010000288.1:0-5130 GCA_047624165.1 Clostridium sp.
CTTGTAACTCCTACCTCTTCTGCCAGTTGCTCCTGAGAAAAATCGCACTCTACACGAGCAATTTTCATACGTTTATTCTTCAATCGCAAAACCTCCTTACATTTCATATTATAATATATATATTGCTAAATGTAAACTATATATTGCATTTTAATTTATATATATATTGCTATAAATATCATCATTTTAGAATTGTCTATACTAAAATCTATAGATTATGCTCTGGATTTTAGATTTATTTTCAACCATAAACTTATAGAAAATATAATTTCAAATACTAAATTTTTAAATCAAACTCTAAATTAATTTAGCTATAAATGATATTATCTGTGCTGCTGGTACTAATAAAAACTGAGCTAAAATAGTGCCTACAATTAATCCTCCAACAATAAAAATTATACATCTATCGAACTGCAATTGACTACATTCACCTTTTATTACATCATCTGTTAGAATTGATATAAATGGGTCTATGAATATAACCATAAGTATTGTTGCAGTACCATTTATAACAGCTGATAATGTACTGCATGTGGTCCTTAGTTGTGGATTTAAGCATCCTGCATACAATGATGCCAAAACACCAACAGTTGATATTGAAAAAGCTACAGTATTAAGTAAAATGATTTTTTTAGGTATCATTTTAAAACTTTTTAGTTGTTCCAAATTTTCTATTTTGGGTTTTGTAACACTACTTTTAAACTGCTCTATTCCTGATTTTGAAAAAGCATGTAATAATAATTTAGGTATAGAGCGATTAATACTAAATGATTCTACAATTTTTCCGAAAACTTTTATAAATGTTGGCATTAACGCCGACCCAATAATTGTTGCAATTGTTGTAGAAAATAGTATCCATCTGAATGTAGGTAATAAAATTTGAGGATTTCCTGTTTTTATAGTGCTTTCAATTGTTTTAGCCAATAATGGTGCTTGGATACTGTTTGCAGTTCTAGAAACTAACGCAAAAATATTGAATACTGCAAAAGCTACTGCAATTCTCCCTGTTCTTACCGCAACAATTCTTACAGAATAAGCCAGCGTTGAAATTATAGTAATGATAACTGTAAGAACTAAAACAATTATTACTTGTGCAGACATTTACTCACCCCTCTATCCTTTTTCCTTTTTCCTTTTTCCTTTTTCCTTTTTATTGTACTGCTTGATATGAAATTCTTTATTATATCTGAGCATGTTATCAGTACTAATACTAATAAAACTGCTGGCGAAGCCATGTTATTGGTGAGGCTAATATTGCATGCATATTAGTTAACCTACTTGCTCGTCAGTATTTTTACATTTATAAAAGTATATCATCAACCGTCAAACAATGGTATAGTTGTTATAAATTGTTCGCAATTGTTTATTTATATTTAAACCATAATTTAGTTAATATTAGTTGATATTAGCGAATATTAAGAGGGGGACGATAATGTGAAAAGAATAAAAATTGTAGAATATAAAGAAAAATACCACGATGTAAAATTATTAGGCTATTCTATTATTTTTGAAATCTATTACCTGTATTCATATAGATAACTGCAGCAATTGCCGTAAAAAATGTTGATACACTAGCAAATATTATTATAAACATAAGGTGAGTGTAATTTAATATTGTTGCTATTCCAATGATAGTAAAAACAACTGCAACAAAAAATAATAAATTACTTATAAACTTACCTAAAGCAACTTCATCAAAGTTATCTTTCTCATCTTTTGAACAAGTATTGTACCCAGAAATTAAAAACCCACCTTTTCCAGTTCTTAAAATCACACCCAAAATAGTCAAAATTAAAGGTGCAGTAAATATTAGTAATTTTTCCATAACAATACCCCCAGTAAAAGTTAGCTTGTTTATAATTTATAATATAACTTCATATTATCGTAACATAAAATTTAATATATTGTTATTAATAGAAATTGATAACTATGCGAGGGCAAATTTTCAAAAAATGAGATTACTAATCCCGCATGCTGAGATACTTTAGAATATTTTAATCTACTGTTCTGTTTAAGTTTCACCCGAGATACTCGTTAATAACTCTGTATAACATTATTAAAGTTCTCCATAGTGACTTGCTATAAGAAGAGCAGAAACATTGAAATCCCATTTAGAAATTCTTCTTTTGCCAATATAAAATTCTCGTGGGCCTGTCAGGACGACAGGCTAGCGAACCTGAGGCAGGACGCCGAATGCATAACAATTAATAATTGTTATGTCCCCCCAGAGAACTACCCAGAGGAGAACGGCAGAGAATTTTATATTTGCAAAAGATTAGAATTTCTTAATGGAATTTCCGTTTCAAACTATTATTGCAAGACACGGCGGAGAACTTATTTTTTATCTTTATCTTTATTTTTCATTTTATCTAATACATCTTTAAAGCTTTCATCATCCACATTTACTACAGCAACATCTTGTGGTACCTCTCTTGGTACAATTACTATTCCCAGTCTTTTATTTCCAGTCACATTGCTATAATTCATGTCTTTGAGCTCTCCAGAAGGTTTTTTAATTTTTAACAATAGTGAATTAAAATTCCCCTTAATTAAACTAAATATCTCTTCTTCAGCATCTATTTTTTTGTCATTAATCTGGACTATTAAATCTCCACTTTGAATACCCATATGAAAAGCAGGAGATTTAGGGGCTACTTCCAGCACCATAATTCCCTCTTCATTACTAACAAATTTAGGTTTTGAAGTAAGTTCCATATGCTTTTCAAGTTGTAGCATTCCTTCATGAAACGCTGCAGCAAATATCAAAACAAATAATTGAAAATTCACTCCTAATACTGCTAATTGTGACATGGCTGTTAGTAGTACCCCATAACCCATTATTAAAGCACCTGAAGTGAGAGCCTTACTTTTCTTCTTCTTAGTAAAAGTAATACTGCTATACCCTATAACACCATATAAAGCAATGGACGCTATGACCGATTTCTCCACAATTTTCGTTATTATATCACTATTTATTAATGGCCACCACTCAGGGGTCACTATTTGCTGCCCACCCATTATGTCTGATGTAGCTGCACTAAAAAGTATAAGTATAGCGATTGGTAATGCCCAATATCTTTTTAAGGCAAACCCACCAATAATTTTATTATCTCTGTTTGTAAACACAGGAATAGCGCCTCTTGATCCATCTATCATAACCAAGCTGCCCTCTATAATATGTAATATCCCCACCAAAGTCATTAAAGTCAAAATATCTATGTTTATAAAATCTAATTTTGGAATGTGTAATATATTAGCCGCATATTTAAACACTATGCTAGTGATTCCTAATGCTGCACCTGAATATGAAAAACAAATAAATCTAGGCTTAAATGCCATAAAAAATAATGACACCATAAACAATAAATAAATATTCGAATTTTCATCAAAAACTAACCCTAAAAATGCAAATAATAAACTTGCTATAGCCCCAGCAAAAATCCCCAATACAATTTGGGATATAGTTAGTTCAAAAGGTGAATCTAAACTTTCTCCCATTATCATTTTCTGCATAGTAGCAATTTTTTTGTTTTTATTATAAAAAATTAATGCAATCATTATTAAAATAAACGCATTTGAAGGATCTACAATTGCAGAAGCAACTGTTCTTAAAGTATATATCGCAATCTCCATTTGATAAAATTCTCCTCCCAAATTACTATGAAACATGTTATATTGCCCCATATAACTTATGTACCCTCACCTATATAAGGGACAATCAAATAAATAACAAGTCAGTATTCTAGTCTATTTTGCCTTGTTATTTATTTTCATGTCCCTAATTATTGTTAAAAACCAAGTATCTACCAATTAATTGGTAGATACTTGTTATTAATTTAAATATGTCTTATGTTGTTACTTAATTTTACCCTTCGCTATCTCTAGAGCTTTTTTAAACTGTGGATCAGTGCTTCTATCATATGTTTTCCCTTTAAGTTCTTGCGGAAACACTACCTCAACTTCTGGTTTTATTCCAATATGATGTATATTTTCACCATTCGGTGTATAATATTTTGATATAGTTACTTTTAATGCAGTACCATCATCAAATCCATCCCTACTTTGATAAAGCATAGTTTGAACCACACCTTTACCAAAGGTTTTTTCTCCCACTAAAGTACCAACCTTATAATCCCTTATAGCACCTGCAAAAATTTCTGAGGCACTTGCTGATCCTGCATCTGTTAATACAGTTAATGGCATGCCTATTGCAAGGCCACCCTTTGACTTATACTCAATCTTTTTATTATTCTTATCTATTGTATACACTATAATCTTTCCTTTAGGTACAAAATTAGAGGTTAAATCCACAACCTGATTTAAAAGTCCACCTGGGTTTCCTCTTTCATCTATTATTAAACTTTTCATACCCTTTCCTTGCAATTCTGCTAATTTTTCAGCAAAATTCTTAGAAGTATTTTCATCAAACATTGAAAGCTGAATATATCCAACATTATTATCTAACATTTCACCTTTAACTGTTACCAAATCGATGGTAGCTCGTTTCATACTCACATCAAAAGCGTTTTTCCCTTCTCTATTAATAGTTAAGGTAACCGCTTCATTTTCCTTGCCTTTCATCACTGTAACTGCTTTTTCAAGTTCTTTTCCAGTGTAAGCTACTCCATTAACTTTTTCAATAACATCCCCAGAAAGTATTCCTGCTTCTTTAGCTGGTGATTTATCAAAAGGCGCAATTACAACAATTTTATCGTCTTTAACTCCCACTTGTAAACCAAGACCAGTATAAGCTCCTACTGTTTGAGTATTAAAGTCTGCAAACTCTTTTTTGTTCATAAAAACTGTATAAGGATCCTCCAGGGAATCAGTCATGCCCTTTATAGCGCCTTCCACTAAAACATCGTCACTAATTTCACCATCATAGTACTCATATAGTTTATTTCTCACTAAAAATAATTTTTGGAATTTTAATACTTGGTCATAGGCATCTCTTCCAATTACTACTTTTCCATTTGGAGTCATTAATGAAATTTGACTTGATACCACGAGCGTTATAACATTAGTGACAATCACCAAAACTACAATCCATAAAATCAATTTGCTTTTTTTTATTTTTGGTTTTCTACTACCATTCTCTACAGTTTTAAATTCTTCTAATTTATTTTCATC